>JAEMSB010000039.1:763-11754 GCA_016463045.1 Niveispirillum sp. | reverse complement strand
GCGCCATCTTGGACAAGGCATCGGCATTGGCCGCCACGACGATGTCGCAGGCCAGCACCAGATCGGCGCCGCCAGCCACGATACGGTTGGCATGGATGTCACCGGGCCGCTCGGCGATGCGCAGGTGGCTGGTCACCGACCCGCCCTTCTGCGCCAGACCGGCCATGTCCATGGCGGTGAAACCACGGCCTTCCAGATGGGTGGCCATGCCCAGGATGGCGCCGATGGTGACGACACCCGTGCCGCCGATACCGGTGACCAGGATGTTCCAGGGCTTGTCCAACGTCGGGATCACCGGCTCCGGCAACACACCCCAATCGTCACCCTTGGCCGCCGCGGGCTTCGGCTTCTTCAAGCTGCCGCCCTCAACCGTCACAAAGCTGGGGCAGAAACCTTTCAGGCAACTGAAATCCTTGTTACAGCTGGACTGGTCGATCTGCCGCTTGCGGCCGAACTCCGTCTCCACCGGCACCACGGACAGGCAGGAGGATTTGGCGGAGCAATCGCCGCAGCCTTCGCAGACCAGCTCATTGATCACCACGCGCTTTGCAGGATCGGGATACTTGTTGCGCTTGCGGCGGCGGCGCTTTTCGGCGGCACAGGTCTGTTCATAGATGATGACCGTGACGCCTTTTTCCTGGCGCAGGTCGCGCTGCACCTGATCCAGTTCGTCACGGTGGAAAATCTTGGTGCCGTGTGGCAGGCCACGGCCCAGGCCATACTTTTCCGGCCCGTCACTGACCACCACAATGCGCTTCACGCCCTCGGCGTCCAGCTGCTGCGCGATGTCATAGACGGACAGGGTGCCGTCCACGGGCTGCCCGCCCGTCATGGCGACGGCATCGTTATACAGGATCTTGTAGGTGATGTTCACTTTGGCCGACACGGCGGCGCGCACGGCCAGGATGCCGGAATGGAAATAGGTGCCGTCGCCCAGATTGGCGAAGACATGCTCCTCGCCCGAAAACGGCGACTGCCCGATCCATTGTACCCCTTCGCCGCCCATCTGGCTGAACACTTCCGTGTTACGGCCCATCCAGGTGACCATGTAGTGGCAGCCGATGCCAGCGAGACCCCGGCTGCCATCGGGCAGGCGGGTAGAGGTGTTGTGCGGACAGCCGGAGCAGAAAAAGGGCGTACGCACCGTGGTCGATGAGGGCGTGTTCTGCCGCACGCGGTGTTCCATGCGGGCCAGCCGCTCCGACACATAATCGTTCGGACCAAAGGACAGGATACGCCCGGCCAGGACGCGGGCGATATCCACAGGGTTCAGCTCCGCCTTTTCCGTGAACAGCGGCTTGCCCGTATGATCGGTCTTGCCCAGCACGCGCGGGCGGCGGTCCCAGTGGAACAGCTGCTCCTTGATCTGGCTTTCCAGGACAGAGCGCTTTTCCTCCACCACCAGCAGTTCCTCGGTGGTCTGGGCAAAGGCGCGCATGCCTTGCGGTTCCAGCGGCCAGGCCATGGCCACCTTATAGATGCCCAGGCCCCATTCCCGCGCCATCTCCTCGCTGATTTCCAGCTCATCCAGGGCCTGACGCACATCCAGATACGACTTGCCGATGGTGACCAGGCCCAGGCGCGGGGCGTCATGGCCGAACACCACCTTGTCCAGACGATTGGCGCGAGCGAACGCGCGGGCGGCGTCCAGCTTCCAATCAATCATGCGGGCTTCCTGGATCAGCGGCGTGTCATGCAGCCGGATGTTCAGCCCGCCGGGCGGCAACTCGAAATCGGTCGGTTCCTGAATGATGATGCGGGCCGGGTCGATATCGACAATGGCCGTTGTATCGATCGTGTCGGCAATACAGGTAAAGCCGACCCAGGCACCGGAATAGCGCGACAGGGCAAAGCCGACCAGACCCATATCCAGGAATTCCTGCACGCCGGCCGGGTTGATGGTCGGCATGAAGGCATGGATAAAGGCCTGATCCGACTGGTGCGGCAAGGTGGAGGATTTGCAGCTATGATCGTCACCGGCAAAGGCCAGAACGCCGCCATGCCGGCTGGTGCCGGCGAAGTTCGCATGCTTGATGGCATCGATGGACCGGTCCACACCGGGGCCCTTGCCGTACCAGATGCCGAACACGCCATCGACCTTGGCGCCCTGCCACAGGTTCACCTGCTGGCTGCCCCAAACGGCGGTGGCGCCCAGTTCCTCGTTCACGCCGGGCTGGAAATGGATATCGCCCTTGGCCAGAAACTTCCGCGCCTGCCACAGTGCCTGATCATAGGCACCCAGCGGCGAGCCGCGATAGCCGGAGATAAAGCCCGCCGTCTTCAGGCCCGCCACCTGATCCCGCTGCCTTTGCAGCATTGGCAGACGCACCAGCGCCTGGGTGCCGGTCATGAAGGCCCGGCCCTGCTGGAGAGTATATTTGTCGTCAAGCGCGACGGTCGCAAGCGTGCGGGCGGCGTTGGCCATTTCTTAATACCCTCCCCTATCGGACCGCTATGTTAGGTCCGATTATTGACCCTGTCCTGCGCAGACCGTAACCGGGAAAATAGGTCAATGCTACTGACTTATTTTCGATCCAAAACTGATCCTGTGACGCGTGGTTTCGTGCATGGATTTCCAGGGTTTCAGGTGCATTATTACTGCTGCAATGCGGCATCGCACCGCGTCAGGCATTGACCGATTCGCCCACCGCCCCGGACCGGGTGACAGGCAGCCCGATCTATGCTTTCGGGCAGGGGAATCGGGTGGGCCTGTTAACCCTCTTTCGTGGTAATCAGGTTTCCAGAAGAGCATAAATCGGCAACATTGCAGAGAAAGGACGGCGGTGGCGGATTTCGACCTTCAGCAGTCACTGACCCTGCATCAGCGCTTCCTGGAAGGGCGTCCGGGCGGCAAGCGGCTGGAACTGAAATCACAGGATTTGCGCGGCGCCAGCCTGCCCAATGCCGACATGCGCAACGCGTTGTTGAGCGGCGTGAACCTGGAAGATGCCGTCCTGCGTGTCGCCAATCTGGACGGGACGGACCTGTTCGGGGCCAATCTGGCGCGTGCCGACATGGTGGGGGCCAGTCTGGTCAGCGCCGATCTGCGCGGCATTAATCTGGCCGGCGCCAACCTGCGCGGCGCCTGTTTCGACCGGGCCGACCTGCGTCAGGGGCAGTTGGTCATCTGGGTCGGCAAGGTGAAGCAGCAGGTGGTGCAGACGGCCAATCTGGCCGGTGCCGACATGTCCAACGTCTCGCTGGCCGGGGCCGATCTGTCCGGTGCCGACCTGCGCAATGTCAATCTGGCCGGCGCCAACCTGTCAGGGGCCCACCTGTTCGCCGCCAACCTGTCGGGGGCCGATCTGCGTGGCACCAGCTTTGCCGATGCCAAGATGAAGGCAGCCATCCTGGACAATGCCCAGGTGACTGGCGCCGACTTTGCCCGTGCCGACCTGCGCGATGCACGGTTGCGCAATGTCCCGCCCGACGCCGCCAATTTCAAGGCCGCCTATACCGATGGCGCCGTATTCAGCGCCGACCATGGCAAACTGGCCCCTGAGGTCCGCGAAGCCATCGCACAGCATCAGCGCTGGATCATCAGCAATGGCCGCGAAGGGCTGCGCATGGTGCTGATGAAGCCCGACCTGACCGGGGCCGATCTGACCGGCTGCGACCTTTCTGGATCGGAAATCACCTATGGTCGCTTCGACAAGGCCAATCTGCGCGGCTCCATGTGGCGGATGGCCAAGCTGACAGGGTCCAGCTTCCGGGGAGCGGAACTGCGCGATGCCGTCTTTGACGGCGCCAATCTGGCCCGCACCGACCTGCGGGAGGCCAGCCTGCTCGATACACAGTTAGGGCCTGTACCCCTGCGCGGAGCGGATGGACAGTCGATGGGCCGCGACTGGCCTGCTGACCTGCGGGAGGCCAATCTGGCCGGCGCCGATGCGCGCGGGGCCAATCTGCGCGGCGCCCGGCTGGAAGGGGCAAAATTCAGCGACGGCAACTTCGCCGCCACCGACCTGCGCGGTGCCAGCCTGGATCCCGGTGCCACCAGCGCCCCCGAACTGCGCCGCGCCCGTTGGCAATGATGCATCGCGGTAGGTGACGCCGGCCCTGTCCCTGGGATACGGTGCATGCCAGCATGCGACAGCAATCCAAAGAATGACAAATGGCGAAGCACAAGCCCGATCCCAGCACCCTGCCCTACCGTCCCTGTGTCGGCATCATGCTGATCAACCAGGACGGCCACATCTTCGTGGCCAAGCGTACCGACACGCCCGATGCCTGGCAGATGCCTCAGGGTGGCATTGATGATGGCGAAAGCCCCGCCCAGGCCGCCCTGCGAGAGTTGGAGGAAGAGATCGGCACCGCCAAGGCCGTGATCCTGGCCGAAAGCAGCCAGTGGCTGTCCTATGATCTGCCGACCCATCTGGTGGGCAAGGTCTGGGGTGGCCGGTACCGAGGCCAGACCCAGAAATGGGTGGCCTGCCGTTTCACGGGCACGGATGCCGACATCAATATTGAAACCGAACATCCGGAATTCGATGCCTGGCAATGGGTGCCGATGCATAAGCTGACAAGCCTGATCGTGCCCTTCAAGCGCGCGACCTATGAGCAGGTGGTGGCCGAGTTGGGCCATCTGGCCGTTCCAGGCTGAGGAAGTGCCATGGCGGGGCTGACGGGACCGGCGGCGCGACGCATCGGGCAATTGCTGCAGGCGGGCCTGGCCGCGCAGAAGGCGGGACGCGCGACACAGGCCGAACAGGCCTATCGGCAGGTGTTGACCATCGATCCGCGCAATCCCGACGCCTGGCAACTTCTGGGCCTGCTGGCGAAGAATGCGGGTCGGCCCGACCTTGCCGTGGATTACATGCGCCGCTCACTCGACGCCAATCCGCGGCAGCCGGGGGTGTGGAGCAATCTGGGCAATCTGCATCTGGGCGAACAGCGGGCCGCCGATGCCCTGACCTGTTACGACCGGGCAACCGCCGTCATGCCGGGAAATGCGGAGTTCCAGTATCATCGGGCCAAGGCACTGCATGCGATGCGGCGCCTGGACGAGGCGCAGAAGGCCTGTGCCGCTGCCCTGAAGCTCTCGCCCCAGCATCTGGCCAGCTTGTTGATGCTGGGCCTTATCCATGGCGATGCAGAGCAGTTGGCAGAGGCAGAAGCGGCACTGATCCGCGCCCGCACACTGGCGCCTGATCATCCCCTGGTTCTGATCAACCTTGCCTCCATCCTGCGTCGGCAACATCGCTATGCCGATGCGGAGCCGCTTGTGCGGCGGGCCGTGGCGGTCGCCCCGCAATCAAAGGATGCCTGGCTGCTGCTGGGCAATCTGATGGGGGATTTGAGCCGGCATGAGGAAAGCATCCAGGCCTTCAAGATTGCGATCCAGCATGACCCGCTGGACCGGGACGCCCACCGCAACCTTGCCCGTCGGCTCTGGACTTTGGGGCGGCTGGATAATGTGTTCGACGCGATCTATGCCGTCATGCGGGCGCAGCCGAAATCGGCCCGCGCCCTGGATATCGCGGCAGAATTGCAGGCCGAATTCGGCTTCGTCGATGCCGCGATGCAGAATTGTGCCCTGGCCCTGTCGCTGGCCCCAACCGATCCGTCGGTGCTGCGCCGTCAGTCCAGCCTGCTGCTGCGGGCTGACCGGCCATCAGAAGCCATCCCGCTGCTGCGGCAGTTGCTGGAGGCCCATCCCGACAATCTGTCCCTGCACAATGACCTTGCCCTGGCCCTGCTGCGGTCCGGCGACCGGCAGGGCGCGCGCGACGCGGCGCGGCGCACGCTGACGACCTTTCCCTATGACCAGTATAGCCTGGCTCTCCTGGGTACGCTCGGGCGGCTGGATGGCGATAGCGAGGATGGTGAGATTGATGACTGTGTCGCCGTGTTCGACCTGCCCGCCCCCCAGGGTTGGGCCGATCTGGACAGGTTTGTGGCCGAAACACTGACGCTGCTGGACCGGCTGCACGATACGGTCAATGAGCCGATCCATCTGACCCTGCGCAAAGGTACGCAGACCAGCGCCAATCTGTTCGCGCAACGCGACGACGCACCCATCGTGGCCCTGCGTGAACAGATTCTGGCCACTGTGCGCGCCTATGTCGATGCGATGCCGGACCGCCCGGCACACAGCTATTTCGGGCGGCGGGGCAAGGGGCTGGCCTTTGCCGGCTCCTGGTCATCACGCCTGCGCGATGGTGGTTTCCATACCCACCATATCCATCCCGAAGGCTGGATCAGCGGCGTCTATTACCTACAGGTGCCGCCGGCAGCCGATGCTGGCGACCAGTCGGGGTGGCTGACCTTCGGTGTTCCCAACCTGGGACCGGAGGTCTGCCTGCCCGCCATGCACGCTGTACAGCCGAAACCGGGCCGGCTGGTGCTGTTCCCATCCTATTTCTGGCACGGGACCGTACCGTTTCAGGATGATATCCCGCGCATCACCATTGCCTTCGATCTGGTCCCGGCCTGACCCGAGCTGTTTTCAGTTGAACTGAAACAGCTCTGGCGGCGACCGCCGCCGCGCGGCACGTGCCGCGTAGCCAAGCTGCGGATGCAGCGCCGGCGATTGAGGAGAACGAAACGTTACATCAGCGCCGGCGCCCGATCTCAACATCCAGAACCAGCGACGGGCCACGGCCATCGTCGCGATAGATGATGGCGGCCGGCGGGCGCGGCGGCGGCGCGTAGTAGTAGTAATGCACGGGCGGCGGCGGGGGCGGCCGGTGATAATGGTGGTGGTGATGGCGACCACCCCGATGATCATAGCCGCGATCATAATAATGATGATGGTGGTGCTGCCGGTCACGGTCGTGACGGCCACCGGCCAGCGCATCCCCAACCGGGGCCAGGGACATCAGGGCCGCCGCCAGGGCGGCCAGGGAAAGCATGCGGTTCATCTTCATATCCTATCCACTGCCATGGACATGAAGACAGGCTGACGCCGCATCGCGGCTGGAATAGGGCGGCGGGGCGGCAGGAAAGCGCCAAACCCTGTGACCATTTCAGGCCGGCACCCCAAATGAAAATGGCGGAGCCGAAGCCCCGCCATTCCCATACTCACATTCAGAGACGATCAGATCAGAACTTGACCTGGGCGCCCATGAACACGTAACGGCCCATCGAGTCGTACACGCCCGGATAGGTGTTGCCGTTACCCGTGACCGAAGCCAGAGCGGACGACAGCGGCGGGTCACGGTCGAAGATGTTGTTCACACCAGCCGAGAAGGACAGGTTCTCGATCGGGCTGTAGGTAGCAGCCAGGTCGATGTAGTTCATCGCCTTCAGCTTCTCATTCAGCGGGTTAAACGCAGCGGACAGCAGCGGGTTGCTGGACGTGGCCTGTGCCTTCACGCTGTCGATATAGCGCCAGGACAGGGACAGGTTGGCATCCCACGGGGTCGCCCAGGTGGTGCGCAGACGATGACGCCACTCGGGGGTCGGCACGCCGCAGGTGGCGCCATGCAGGCCCACGCAGTCGTACTCGCCTTCACCCGGCAGCGGCTCGCTCTTCGCGGTATCCATCCAGGTGCCGACCAAGCTGAAGGACAGCGAGCCGGCATCAGCCAGACCAGCGTCTTCCAGATCGAAGCGGTAAGCCAGATCAAGGTCGATGCCCGAGGTGGACAGCGAGGCAATGTTGACGTTGGTCGCCAGAACGTTGGCGACGGTGCCGATCCACAACGAACCGTTGCTCGGATCGCGGGTGATCAGCGAGCAGAACGCTGCATTGCCGGTGGTGCCGCAACGATTGACCGCCAGATCCGACGGGACGGTCGAGATGACGTCCTTGATCTTGATCTTGAAGTAGTCAACCGTCAGCGACAGACCCTCGATAGCGGCCGGCGTCGCCACAAAGCCGATCGAGTAGGTGTCGGAGGTTTCCGGCTGCAGGTTCGGGTTACCACCATCCAGCGAGTTATACTGGCCGGCGGTGTTCTCGACGATGCGACCGTACTGTGCGGCGGTCACGCCCATGTTGGCGCACTGCGCCAGCGTGAAGGTCGGCGTGGCACCGGCGCAGGGATCCTCGTCCATGTTGAACAGGCCCAGGCCCTGCGGCGTGAACAGTTCCTGAACGTTCGGCGCGCGGACAGCGCGGTTGTAGCTACCGCGGATACGGAAATCGTCAATCGGAGCCCAGTCACCGGCGACCTTATAGGTGTCGGTGCCACCGAAGTTGGAATAGTCCGAGTAACGATAGCCCAGGTCCAGGGTCAGCTGCTTGACGAACGGAGCGTCTTCGACCAGCGGCACGCGCAGCTCGCCGTACAGTTCCGTCACGTCAAAGCCACCAGCCACGCCCAGCGTCGGGCCACCCTGACCGGCAAGGTCGCCGGTGGCAAAGGCGGTGTCGACGGTACGCGACAGGAACTCTTCGCGGTATTCCGTACCCAGAGCGATCGCGATGCCGGTGGAGGCAGTCGGGATCGTCAGGCCGTAATCGCCCAGATCCTTGGAGATGTTGGCGGAGGCCAGCTTCTGCTCGGTGTAGCCGCGCTGGAAGCCCGGGGTCTGCAGGAAGTCCAGGGCACCCTGGGTCACGCCACCCGGCGTGAAGATGTTGTAGGGCACGCAGCCGTTGGACTCATCGCGGCAGACGATCTGACCAGCGGCGTTGCGAACCGCATCCAGAGCCTGGGTGCCACGGCTGATGGAGAAGTCGTTGTAGTAGGTCTGGGCAAAGTTGACGCGGGCATACTGGCCAGCGACATCATAATCCCAACCACCGACATCGCCCTTGAAGCCGCCAACCATGCGCCAGGAGGTGTGCTGCAGGTCGGACTGACGACCGCCACCTTCGACGTTACGACGGAACAGCGTCATGCCAACCGTGTTGCTGGTGCCGGCCAGCGAGCCGCAATACTGCGTGCGCTGGGTGGCGGTCAGCATCGGGTTGTCGCAGCGGATGTTGGCAGACACGCCGAACAGGCCGGACGGAGCGATCTGGGCAACCGTCTGGTTGTCCATGAACATCAACTGCGTGTAGGCAGTGACGTTCTCGTTGATCTCGTACTTGCCGAACGCACCCAGCGTGTAACGCTCGTCGGGACGCTGGTAGTAGTTGATCGGGCCGAAATTGTAGGCGCCGGTGGCAGCGGTGTAGCGCGAAACGCTGCCGTCGGCACGAACCTGGGAGTCGGACGGAGCCGTGCCGCCACCGATGGCGGTGGCCAGGATGCGCGTCGGAGCGGTGGTGCCGGAACCCGAGCAGGTCCAGACGCCGGCGCCGGCGGCAACCGTACAAGCGGAATAGTCACGCTCGGACTGCAGGATCGCGTCGATCTTGCGGTAGCCGGCATACAGGGTCACGTTGCCCTTGCCGTCTTCCGTGGAGGCACCCATGACGACCGTGCTGTCGCGGGTGAAGCCGTCGGTCACGCTGTCATCGGGCAGCGGGAAATTACGGGCGCGAACAACGTCGGCAACGCCATTGTTGTTATCATGCTGGTAGAACGAATACTGGAAGTCGAAGGCCACGCCCTCGAAATCGTCCTTCATGATGAAGTTCACAACGCCGGCAACAGCGTCCGAACCGTAAACGGCCGACGCACCACCGGTGGCGACTTCCACGCGCTCGATCAGCGCGCCGGGGATCTGGTTGATGTCGGGAGCGGAACCACCCGAACCCGGGGAGCCGGGGGGCAGACGGCGACCGTCAACCAGGACCAGGGTACGGCTGGCACCCAGGTTGCGCAGGTCGATGGTGGCGGTACCGGTCGAGCCGTTCGACACCTGGCTGCTCTGCGAGGCGAAAGCCTGCGGCAGGCTGTTGACCAGATCTTCGACGCGGGTCGTGCCCTGGTACTTGATTTCGTCCTGACCGACCACGGTGATCGGGGAGGTCGCGACCAGGTTCGGCGACGCAATGCGCGAACCGGTCACGACGATCTCTTCAATCTCCTGGGCCATGGCCGGAGCGGCGGTCATGGCGACGGCGCTCACAGCGGCGCCGGCCATCAGAAGGCCGCGGATCGACCGCGCGGAATATACGGACTGCTTCATCTATCTCTTTCCCTTTTCCAGGTGCCCGTTGGTGGACACCGATTGGGTTGCCCCAGACTCCAGACCCCCGTTCAGGGCCGGAACCACCCATCGTTTCCATCAGGTCTGAAGACCAAGGTCGCGATGAGCCGCATAGCTGCTGCCCGCAAATAACAATCTATTCTCTCGCGCTTGCAATAGGTGTTTCACATTGGTGACTCAACATTGCAGAGGACCGTTGCATCTTTGCACTTGTATAGGCCGAAAGGCAGAGATTCCGCGCCTCGGGCGCATGGAACAGTGTGACAGCACGGTACCGCCTTGTAACAGGCGGGTTTCAAGGCTTCAGGCCGCTTCCGACGGGCCCTTCCGGTCATTTTGCGACGCAAAAATCGTTGCCAGCGAAACGTTCAGCATTCCGCGACCCGCTTGCTCGGCATTTGTGATCAATCTGGCCGTGTCGGCTGCCCAACCCGTATCCAGACGCTCCACCATGACATTCTCGCCACGAATCGCGAGGTCAAGTGCTAGGCGGAGATCGGCCAAACTGGCCCGGTTCAGATCGCGCGAGACCATCCAGGCGCCGCGTCCCGACCGTTCCACCCAGTGGGATTTTCGCAAGGATTCCAGCATGTCATCGATCACGGCCCCACCCACCGGCACCCGCCGCGACAGCGCCTCGCGCTTCAGTCCCACGCCGTGCCGGCTGGCCTGATACAGGGCATCCAGCACGGCCAGCGCCACCATCAGGCGCTGGCCCGTGGCAAGCCCTCCTTCCTCCCCGTTCAGCCGACCCGCCCGCCATTCCGGCAACGATGCCGCCAGTTCGGCACCAAACAGCACAATGGACCAGAGCAGGTAGAGCCACAGCAGGAAGGTCGGCACTACCGACAGGGCGCCATAGATCGCCTCATATGTCGGAAACAGGGTCAGGTAGAAGGAGAAGCCGGTCTTGGCCAGCTCTGTCGCCAGCCCGGCCACAGCCCCACCGGCCAGCGCGTCCTTCCACGCCACCTCCCGGTTAGGGATGGCCACATACATCA
>JAEMSB010000039.1:465-753 GCA_016463045.1 Niveispirillum sp. | reverse complement strand
GAAAGCCGCCGTTTCGAACAGGAACGGCACCAGGGACAGGGCAAGCGCCAGCCCCGGATCACCATCCGCCTTCATCCGGGCCAGCGCGCCCAGACCCAGCGACAGGCTGGCCCCCAGCAGCAGCGGCGCCATGGTCAGCACGGCCCAAAAGGACAGAAGGCGGGTTAGCATGGGGCGCGGTTCCGCCGCCCGCCAGATGGAATTCAGCGCCCCTTCGATGGCGAAGAACAGCAGAATGGCCGTGATGGTCAGGCCGATCACACCAAGGCCCGTCAGGGCACCCGCCTT
>JAEMSB010000039.1:0-455 GCA_016463045.1 Niveispirillum sp. | reverse complement strand
TAGGATTGGATCTGATCGCCCACCTGCGGCACCAGATTCTGGAACAACAGGGTTTCCGCCTGCTGCCGCAGCCGTCGATAGGCGGGAAAGGCCGTGAAGATCGCGAACACGACGGTCAATAGCGGCACCAGGGCCAGCAGCGTCGTATAGGTCAGGGCAGAGGCCGACACGAACCCCTTGTCCCGCGCGAAACGGCGGGCGGCATGGGCCAGGATGGTGTGTCCGTCACGCAGCAGCCGCAACAGGTTGCGCATCCTTGTCCCTGAAAACCCTGACCCGCCTGCCATGCGTTTGACCCTCGATTTCGTTCGTGTAGGATGCGCCCCGATTTATGGCCGACGGGCCATGACGGAGAGAAGAAAATGACGAACAGCGCCACCACCCAGATCAGCAGCGGCCTGATGGCCGGCAAGCGCGGCCTCATCATGGGTGTCGCCAATGACCGTTCCATCGCC
>JAEMSB010000445.1 GCA_016463045.1 Niveispirillum sp. | reverse complement strand
CTCGTGATCCTATCATCCCGACCCATCCTGCCCATGATTTCGTATGCCATGCTGCATTGCAACAGTTGCGCGGACGTGTAACGCTGTTACTCTCAATGGGTATGCATGCAGTATGTTCGTTACGGGGTGCCAGATGCCGGAATCGCCGTTGCCACGCGGAGTGGCCAAGCAGGGCGGGCAGGCGGTGAAGACCGCGCTGGACCGGTTGTTCGACCATGTGAACCGGGTGATCCTGTCACGTCAGCATCCGATCACAGGCCTGCTGCCGGCCAGCACGGCGGTCACGGTGCATGGCAACTACACCCATGCCTGGGTGCGCGATAACGTCTATTCGATCATCGGCCCCTGGGCCCTGTCGCTGGCTTATCGCCGCCGGGGCGACAGCACGGCCCGCGCCCGCCTGCTGGAACAAGGTGTGGTCAAGACCATGCGCGGCCTGTTGCAGGCCATGATGCGCCAGGCGGCCAAGGTGGAGCGGTTCAAGCATACCCAGGCCCCGCTGGACAGCCTGCACGCCATCTATTCGGCCAGCACCGGCGAGGCGGTGGCCGCCGATGATGGCTGGGGCCATCTGCAGATCGACGCCACCTCGCTGTTCCTGCTGATGCTGGCGCAGATGACGCGGTCGGGCATGTCCGTCATCTACACCATGGACGAGGTCTCCTTTGTCCAGAATCTGGTCCATTACATCGGCCCCGCCTATCGCATCGCCGATTTCGGCATCTGGGAGCGGGGGCGCAAGATCAATGACGGGGCCGTGGAACTGAACGCCAGTTCCATCGGCATGGCCAAGGCCGCCATGGAGGCGATGCAGGGGCTGGACCTGCTGGGCGAGGATGGGGGCCGGGTGGCCGTCATCCATGCCGTCCCGGACGAGATCGCGCGGGCGCGGGCCACGGTGGAGGCGCTGCTGCCGCGCGAATCCGGGTCGAAGGAGGTGGATGCCGCCACGCTGGGCATCATCGGCTGGCCGGCGTTTGCCGTAGACGCCCCCGATCTGGTGGAGCGGACCCGCAATGAGATCCTGACCAAGCTGGGCGGTCCCTATGGCTGCAAGCGCTTCCTGACCGACGGACACCAGACGGTGCTGGAGGATCATTCCCGCCTGCATTACGAGGCGGGCGAACTGGAGCGGTTTCGCGGCATCGAAAGCGAATGGCCGCTTTTCTACACCTATTTTTACGTCACAGCCCTGTTGACGGGGGACGCGCGCGACGCGGCCCATTGGCGGGAAAAGCTGGAAAGCCTGCTGGTGGAGCGCGGTGGCGATGCCCTGCTGCCGGAACTGTTCATCGTCCCTGAAGAGGCGGTGGAGGCTGAACGCGCCCATCCCGGCAGCCAGACGCGCGTGCCGAACGAGAATGTGCCGCTGCTGTGGGCGCAGAGCCTGTTCATCATGGGTCTGCTGATCGATGAGGGCTTCCTGGCGCCGGGCGATGTCGATCCGCTGAACCGCCGCGCCAAGCTG
This sequence comes from Niveispirillum sp., assembly GCA_016463045.1. Taxonomy (GTDB): domain Bacteria; phylum Pseudomonadota; class Alphaproteobacteria; order Azospirillales; family Azospirillaceae; genus Niveispirillum. Next base: position 2,676 of record JAEMSB010000445.1, on the reverse strand, counting down.
AAGCCCAAGCCGCCGGTGCCGCTGCGTCTGGTGGTTCTGGCCGAGGATGATAAGGTCCGCGCCCTGTTGAAGGAACAGGGTGTCAGCTGCCAGACGCTGGCCCAGGCCGGCGGGTCCATCAATATCTGCCATGTCGATGTGCTGGTCGGCGCGCTGGCGGAACTGGGCCGGTGCGAGGTACTGGGCCTGTCTGGGCGGCCGCCGCGTCGGCTGGGCACGCTGATTACCGCCTGTGGTTTCCGCTTTGCCGGGCAGCCGGCGGTGATCGTGCCCACCTTCGTCGATGAACAGGACGGGTTCTACTTCACCTATGACCACCGGTTTTTGGTCGACCGGCTGCTGTCTGAAATCGCCTATATCAACCGCACCTGGACCTTCACCAAGCCGCCGCTGTTGGTTTTCCCCGTGTCCAAGGGCATGGCAGCGGGCGAAGGCTTTGCGGAGCTGGCCAAGACCTTGGCCGATCTGGTGTCGGGCCGCGTGCCCGACCTCTGCGTGCGGGGTAGCGACCTGATCGATGCCTATGGCGGGGCGCGTATCGTCGGCTTTGACCAGATTGCCCCCTCCTGTCCCGTCACGGCCCGGCCCGTGCGCGCCTGGGCCGGCGATGATGCCTATGATTTCAAGGCGCCGCCGCCGGGTGGGGAGGATCGCCGCTGGATCGAGGAGGGGGACACGCCCTGGCTGGCCAAGTCGCTATCCGGTGAGCGCCGGGCCGACTGGCACCTGCTGATGCTGACCCTGTTGTGGCAGCGGCAGGGACGGGATTTCGTGACGGAGGGTGGCGCGCGCCTGTGGCAGCGTGCGGAGGATCTGTACCGCGCCGCCGGCCATGCCGGGCGCTGGGATATCGTGCGCCCCCTGGCCCATCTGCTGAACCGCCATGATGAGCGCTTGCAGGATGCGGTGAAGGAGATCGTGGTCCGGCAGAAGCATGTGATCCTGGGGGCCAGCACCGTTGACCGCCCGCTGGCCAATGCCGACATCTCGGCCCGGCTGGCTACCATTGGCGGCGATCCGGCCACCTTGATGCTGCGCGAGGAGATGCTGCTGTTCAGCGGCACCCTGATCAAGGCCAGCCCGGACCTGTTCCGCTATACCCTGTCGCTGCGTCCTGCCGACCTTCTGGGTCTGTTGGTCCGCAGTGTGGCGCGGCAGCGCGGCCTGTCGGATGCGGCAGGTCTGGAGGTGCTGAAGGGCGAGGGGCCGCACGCCATCCTGACGCGCCTGCGCCGCCTGATTTCCCGCTGCCCTGGCATGACGGGGGATTTCTGCCTGCCCGTGCTGTCGCGCGGCAGTGCCGTGGATCAGCCGGAATTCGCCATGGAGGGCGATTACTGGACGGCGACCGTGCTGACCGGTGGCGACTGGTGGGGCTGGCGCGATACCACGGGCACGCTGCTGCCGGTGCCGGACGCCTTCTTCCAGCGGGTCTGGGGATTGCTGCGCCATGGCGATGGCGTGATCATCGCCGACCCCAGCCACCAGGAAATGCGCCTGGACAGCGCCACCCTGCGTGCCGACCGCACACCCGGCGAACGCGACTTCGCGCGCGAGGTAGAGGCGCGGCTGGACCGCATCATGAACCCCGAATACCGGCAGCTGACGGTGGAGGCGCTGTGGGCCGTGTCGGAGATGCTGTCGGTGCATAGCAATGTGCGCCTGCCGGGCCTGATCTCCACCGACCGCATCATCGCTACCGCCGTGGAACGCCACTGGCGCCTTGCCCATCCAGGGCAGGTGGATGTGGACCAGGCCGCCGCCTGGAAGGGCTTCTACAACCTGTCTCCGGTAAAGGCGGCGGAGCATCTGGCCATGGGCGCCCTGATCCTGGCCGGGCTGGCGGGGGCGGTCGCGGACGCGGCGTAGGAGGGTTCTTCCGCATTTTTTCTGGTCCGCCAGTACGCCATTGGAGTAGCATGTCTCTATGGCAAAGGACGTGCCCGTCAGCGTGATTGAAATGCCGGAGTTCCTCGCTGCGACACGTAAGCTGCTGGGGGATAAGGAACGCGCTCTGCTGGTGGACTATCTGGCCTACCATCCGCTGGCGGGTGACCTGATCCAAGGGACAGGTGGCGTGCGCAAATTGCGGTGGGGGTTGGAAGGCCGTGGCAAGCGCGGCGGCGCCCATGTGATTTACTTCTTCCACGAACCCAACATGCCGCTCTTTGCGCTGACGGCCTATGCGAAGAATGAGCAGGCGGATATCAGCCAGCAAGACCGCAACGATCTCCGGCAATTGACGGGTCTTCTGGTCGAGAAATGGAAACGGAGACGAGGATGAGCAAGGTTGCAGACAGCATCCGCCGTGGGCTGGAGCAGGCCATTGCCTATGCGGATGGGACGGCGGATGAGAAGGACTATGTCGTTCATGTACCGGAACGGATCGACGTGAAGGCCATCCGCTCCAAACTGGCCATGACGCAGGAGGAATTTGCTGGTCGCTTCGGCTTTTCTGTCAGGACCTTGCGCCATTGGGAACAGGGCGCGCGTCAGCCGGAAGGGCCTGCGCGCGCCTATCTGTTGGTTATCGACCGCGCGCCCCAGGCGGTGCAGGCGGCCCTGCACGCCGGCTGAATAATCTCGTCTCCCGGACAATGCCTTGATTGACCGCACGGGGGTGGTGTGGGGAAAGCTGTCGGTGGCTTTCCCCTGAACCGGTGCCCCATGTCCGAC
>JAEMSB010000444.1:3183-4145 GCA_016463045.1 Niveispirillum sp. | reverse complement strand
GGGCGGCGGAGATTGGCATGCTGGTGACGGAATGCCTGGAACTGGCTGAAGGCCGCCCCTTGCCCAGGCAATGGCCGGGACGTTTGACGGGAGAAGCCGCATGACCGCCTCACAAATCATGGCCCGCCACGCCTTGTCGGTGGAATGGGTCACCCTGCCCGAACCGGCCCGCGACGCGGTTCGCACCTTCCTTCTGGATACGCTGGGGGTCGGGATCGCGGGGGCCAGGGCGCCATTTGCGCCGGAGATAGGAACCGCCGCGCAAGGGTGGAGCGGCGTTGGCCCTGCCCCCGCGCTGGGACGCGGTCACACGCTAAGCCCGCCGCAGGCAGCGTTCGTCAATGCCTTTCAGATCCATGCCCAGGAATTTGACTGCGTGCATGAAGTCGCTGTTCTGCATCCGCTGGCCACCATCCTGGCCGCCATGATAGCCGATACTACACGCCAGCCCCTGCCCGTGACGGGGGCGGAGTTCGGCGCGGCACTTGCCGCTGGTGTCGATATCGCCGTCACGCTGGGGCTTGCCGCCAAGACACCCCTTAAGTTCTTCCGCCCGGCCACGGCGGGGATTTTCGGGTGTGTGGCGGCCATGGCCCGGCTGCGGCGATTGGATGTCGATACGACATGCAATGCCTTTGGCCATGCCCTGGCCTTCGCGTCGGGCACCATGCAGGCGCATGTGGAGGGCAAGCCCGGCCTGCCGATCCAGGTGGCGCATGCGGCCCAGGCCAGCCTGATGGCACTGGATCTGGCGATGGCCGGCATACCCGGCACGGCGGGCAGCATCGACGGTCCCTTCGGCTATCTGGCGATGTTTGAAACGGCAACCGACCTGCCGCCACTGCTGGACCGGTTGGGCAAGGATTGGCGTATCGCAGAGGTCAGCCACAAGCCCTTCCCCACGGGCCGCGCCGCGCATGGGGGGATCGTCGCCCTACAGACGCTGATGCGCGATCATGGGG
>JAEMSB010000444.1:0-3173 GCA_016463045.1 Niveispirillum sp. | reverse complement strand
ATCATGGGGTGACTGCCGCCAATCTGGAAAGCCTGACCTATACCGCGCCGCCGCTGATCCAGCGTCTGGTGGGCCGTCCCCTGCCCGCCTTTCCGGCGGCACTGACGGCCAATTACGCGCGGCTGTGCTTTGCCTGGCTGGGTGCGGTGGTGCTGACGCGCGGCATCGTCGGCCTGTCGGATTTCGCGGGAAGCCGCCTGTCGGACCCGGCGCTGCACGCGCTGGGCAGCCGGATCAAGGTGGTGGCGGACGATAATCCCGACCCCGCCGCCTTCACCCCCGGCATCGCGGAAGCGACACTGACCGATGGGCGCATCGTGCGGGCCCATATCGACAACCAGTTAGGCAGTCCCATGAACCCGCTTAGTCGGGAACAGCATCTGCGGAAGTTCCGCGCATGTCTGGATTTCGCCGGTGCCGCCGATCTGGCCGATCCGTTGATCCAGGCCATCGACGATCTTCAGGACCAGGCCGACATGGCCCATCTGCTGCGCCGCGCCGCCGGCCTGGCGGACTGATATCAAGGGAGCAATTTTGCCATGGACGGGCACAAGACCTATTTCAACGCCGTGGACTGGGATGCCCTGCAGAAGGACCATCCGATCGGTGACGATTTCGTGCGGTTTGCCACGCAGACCAGCCGGGACGCGCTGACCGCGCATCAGAACCGCCTGTTCATGCGCTGCGTCGCCCGCGCCTGGGCCACACCCTTCTATCAGCGCCTGTGGGGCAAGGCCGGGATCGAGAAGGGCGACATCCGCTCCATCGCGGACCTGCCGCGCCTGCCGATGTTCGACAAGTCGGACATCATGGCCAGCCTGGAAATCGCCCCACCGTTTGGTGACTTCTCAGGCTTCTCCAGCTACCCCGCCGGGGAGCGTCCGCCCGTCGTGTTCCACACGACCAGCGGCACCACCGGCAAGCCGCAGGTCCTGCTGTTCGGTGCCAAGGGGCGCGAGGCACAGAACCTGCTGCTGGGCCGGCTTTACCGGTTCCAGGGCATGCGGCCCGACGATGTGGTCCATTCCGTCTATGGTCACGGCATGATCAATGGCGGCCATTATGTCCGCGAAAGCGTTTTGCACTGGACCTCGTCCATCTTCATGTCGGCGGGCACGGGCGTGGAAACACGGTCGGCGCAGCAGGTGCAGTTGATGAAGGAGTTTGGGGCGACCGTGATTGTCGGCTTCTCCGACTACATCAAGAAGCTGGCCGAGGTGGCGCGGGAGAACGGGATCGACCCCGTCCGCGACCTGAATATCCGCATGATCTCCGGCCATCTGGGCAAGGAGGACAAGGCGGGCCTGTCGGCGGCCTGGGGCGGGGCGGAATGCTTTGACTGGTACGGCGTGGGGGATACGGGCTGTATCGCCGGCGAAGGGCCGGACCGTGACGGTCTTTACGTCATGGAGGATGCGCAGGTCCTGGAGGTTTGCGACATCGACACGGGCGCACCCGTACCCGATGGCGCCCTGGGCGACATGGTCGTCACCTGCATCTATAAGGATGATATCCACCCCATCATCCGCTTCAACACCCATGACGTGACGCAGGTGCGTACCGGTGCCTCCAGCATCGGTGTCGGTTTCAAGCGGATCGAGGGCTTCCTGGGCCGGTCGGACAATATGGTGAAGATCCGCGGCATCAATATCTTCCCGCAGGCCATCGGCCCCATGCTGAACGGCGTGGCCGGGATCACGGGTGAATATATCTGCAAGGCCGTGCGTGATGCCGCCGGGCGGGATGAGTTCATTGTCATCGCCGAGACGAACGCGGCCGGCAATGACCGCCAGGATGTGGCGGAACGCAGCCGCGCCGTCCTGAAACAGAAGATCGGGATCGAGGTCGGGGTCGAACTGGTAGATCACCGCGCCACCGCCGGCCTGACCCAGATCGACGTGCGGCAGAAGCCGATCCGCCTGATTGATGAGCGGTACAAATGAGCGATGCCATCCTTTCCGCCGGCATTGCCGGCCTGCCCGACCTGTACCGGCGGGGCGACGCCGACGCCCTGTCTGTCACCCGCTGCTATCTGGACCGGATCGCGGCGCTGGACGGGCATATCTGCGCCTATAATCAGGTGCTGGCCCACCGTGCCCTGGCGGCGGCGGCGGCATCGGCCCGGCGCTGGCAGGAAGGCAAGCCTTTATCGGCGATTGACGGGGCACCGGTGGCCGTGAAGGCGAACATCGCCGTGGAGGGTGCCTTCTGGCATGCCGGTATCGGCGCCTACCGCGACCGGGTCGCACAACAGGATGCCGACTGCGTGGCGCGGCTGCGCGCGGCGGGTGCCGTGATCCTGGGCACTGTCAATATGCATGAAGGGGCCCTGGGCGCCACGACCGACAATGTCTGGTTCGGGCGCACGCAGAACCCGTTGCGCGACGGGTATACGGCGGGTGGGTCCAGCGGCGGGTCGGCCGCTTCCGTGGCCGGCGGGCTGGCAGCGGCGGCGCTGGGGTCCGACACAATGGGATCTGTGCGCATTCCCAGCGCCTACTGCGGCATCGTGGGGTACAAGCCGGCACGACATGCCATCAGCCTGGATGGCGTCATCCCGCTTTCCACCACACTGGACCATGTGGGCGTGCATGCGCGCTCGCTGACCGACTGCACCCTGTTGGCGGCCCATGCCGGGGACCGGCGGGCGTTGATGCCGGTGGATATTGCGGGCCTGCGGCTTGCCATTCCGGACTGGCGTGCCCGTGTGGACGCACCGGACTTCATCTGGAAAGCGCAGGCGGAAGCGGCGACCCTGCTGCTGCTGAACGGTCTGAGACGGGTGGTGTCCGACCTGCCGGATTATCAACCAGGTCAGGCCCGGCGCCTAGGTCTGCTGGTCTCTGAGGTGGAGGGGCTGAACGCCCATGCCGACCGGCTGACCCAGGGTGAGGATGGTTTCTCACCGGAATTCCTGGGACTTTTACGCTGGGGTGGGCGGCAGCCGGCAACGAAGCTTGCCGCTGCCTATCAGGGACTGGATGCGATCCGCACCGGCGGCACAGCCTGGCTGGAAGAGGTGGATGTGGTGCTGCTGCCCACGGCACCGCAGACGGCGTTTCCCTTTGACGCCCCGGTGCCGGCCAATCAGGCGGATTTCACCGCACTGGCCGATTTTATCGGCTGCCCCGCCGTGGCCATGCCGTTTGGCACGGCGGGGCAGCCGATAAAAT
>JAEMSB010000038.1:5494-15572 GCA_016463045.1 Niveispirillum sp. | reverse complement strand
GCATCCACACGGCATAGGCGATGCCGATGGCCAAGGCCGCAATCATCCCGATGGGACCGGCCAGCAGCCAGCGCAGGATGGTGCGCCAGGTCGTGCTGGGCCGTTCCAGCGGCTCCGGCGCCAGGCTTTCCCGGCCCGCCCTTCCGGCACGGGCCTTGCGCACCTGAAGGCCCAGCGCGACCAGATACAGGGCCGCCACCGGCCCCAGCGACAGGGCGATGAACGGTCCGCGGACCGGACCCAGCATCCAGGCCGGCGCGATGAGACTGACCAGGACCAGCGCCCAACCGAACAGCAGCCAGGGCCAACGGCCCTGACCACCGCCCAGACGCCAAGATTGGCGCAAGGCCCAAACCCCGCCCAGCCCAGCCGCCAGGATCAGCGCGAATGACAGTTGGTCGCTCATAGGCGCCCCTCCAGCATCACGCCGATCACGCGCGGTGCCCCCAGCAAGGCCTGCTGTGTCGCGGCATATTCATACTGCTTGTATTTTTCATCGAACAAGTTGTTGGCGAAGACGGAAACGGTCCAATCCTCATACGTGTAGGCCAGTTTCGTGTTCACCAGGGTCCGTGCCTCAAGCCGCATATTCTCCTGCGGGCGCGCGACGTCGCCGAAGACCTCCGTACGGTGGCTGCCATTCACATTCAGGGCGAACCCGTCACCGAAGCGGACATTGAAGCCGGCGGCCAGCGTCCAGCGTGGGGCATAAGGGAATTCCATGCCGGACAGATCGGTAGCCGAGCCGACATTGGTCTTGAATTCATCAAACTTGGTGCGGGTATGGCCCAGCGAAGCGTACCAATCGACCTCATCGGTAATCCGGTGGCTCAATTCCACTTCGCCGCCATAGACATGGGACCGGCCGGCATTGACCGTATGATAATCATAGAGGTTCAGGCCGAAATTGACTGTCGTCTGCTGATCCTTCCAGTCGATATAGTAGGCATTGGCATTCAAGGTCAGGCGCCCGTCCAGCCATTGCGAGCGCAGGGACAATTCATAGTTCCAGGTAAATTCCGGATCATAGGCAAAGGCCTGCGAACGCGCCGTATTGGCCGTCGTGCCGCCGGACCGGTAGCCACGCTGAACCAGGAAGGTCGTGGACAGGTCCGGCGTCCAAGCCCATTCGGCCCCCAGCTTGGGCAGCCAGGCATTGAAGTTGCGCGTGGAGCGTGGTGTCGCGCCCGACGCCTGATCCACCAGCCCCTGCACGCCGGCATTGATGGCGGTGATCAGCGGGGCGTAGGCACCGAAGGCGGTGGGGTTGGGATAGGTGCCGGCAAAGCTGGCCGTCTGCGTCACCGTGACCGTATTACGCTCATGATCATAACGCAGGCCACCCAACAGCGACAATTGATCGGTCAATTCCACCCGCCCATCGGTGAAGAGAGCCATTGTCTCCACCTTCATCGGCATGTCTGCCGCATACTGCACCGTAATGTTGGGTAGCGCGGTTGCGTAAAGCGAGGCGATCTGTCCCGCCGTGGCAGCATCGAACCCGGCTCCCTGCAATAGCAGCGAGACCTGATTGACGGGGGTCGGCACCAGGGTGCGGCTTTCGGAATTGCTCTGCTGGTCGCGATGGTAATAATAGGCACCCACCAGCCCCTTCAACCAATCCGCATCATGATGCAACCGCAGTTCCTGTGAGAAGGTCTTGTACTGCGCCGGATTGATGCCATAGCTCACAGGTTGGGCAGTATTGTCGCCATCATAGGTCCGATGATGGTCGACATCGCTGTAATTGCTGACAGCACTGAGCGAGGTGCGGTCAGCAATCTCGTAATCCAGCTCCAGATTGACGATATCGGCGCGCGTATCGCTGCTGTTGGGATAATCACCATAGGCGACCCGGTCGTCATAATAATCGGGTGCGGCGGTACTGGCGTAGGTGAAGGTGTACCCGGCTTCCTTCTTGAAATGCGTATAGCCCAGCCGCGCCTCCAGTTCGGGCAATGCCTGGGGCGTCCACAGCAGCTTGGTCCGCACAAGCGTGCTATCCAACGGCTCCTCCGGCGTGTCGCGCGTGACATTGTGGATGAAATTGTCGCTATCCCGCTTCTCCGCCGCGACCCGGAAAGCCAGTTCATTGGCAACCAGCGGCCCGCCGCCCGCCAGGGCGAAGCTGGTCGTGTCGCCGCTCGACCGGATGGCGCGACCCTTCAAATCCCAGTCGAAGGTTGGATCTTGTGCGCGCAGCACGATGGCACCGGCCAGCGCGTTCAAGCCCTGCAGCGTCGATTGCGGTCCCCGGAAAATCTCCACCTGGCCCAAGTCCCAGGTGTCGGTGGGACCGGACGCGATAATCCCATCGGGCAAGGCTGCCCCGTCCAGATAGATGGTGGCCAACGGCGCGTCACCACCGGCTGAAACACCGCGATTGGCGATGCCACGGATGGTGAAGCCCGAGGCGCCATAGGTCTCCGCCATATTGGCGGTGCGCTGGATGATCTCCTGCAACGACTGGATATTCTCGTCCTCAAGGCGCTGGTCGGTCGTCACGGCGACCGAAGAGGCCGTATCCTGAAGCGACCGCGCCACCTTCTCCCCGGTCACGATGATCTCGGTTTCCATCGTGGCGGCGACAGGCTGTGCGACAGCAGCGCTTGACAGCGCCAGCAAGGCGACAGTGCTGGCAGAAACAACATTCGATCTGGACATAATTACCCCTCCCCCACGGGTCGGCCCTGTGGTACCTGTTGACAGTAATAAGAGTCAATCGCATTCGCATATGCTGTTTTACGGGCATTCAGTAGCGAAAGCGGCACAAACACCCATGCAACGCATGCAGCATACATATGCGGTTAAGAGTCATTCGCATTTTTTGCCTGCACCAGTAAACACTGTGCGAATAGTTCTTAATTCGGTTTGGAGCCCTATCATGTCTGTTGTCCGGCCCTCTTCCGTAGTGGCACCGCGTTTGCTGCTTCTGTCCTCGCTGCTGGGCAGCGTCTCGGCCCCTGCCCTGGCCGATACCGTGTCGGGCGATGCGCAGCAGGTGGCGGAGGCCATCGACCGGGATCAGATCGTGGTGGTGGGGGAACGCGCGCGGCGGGCCAGCGGCGGCACCAAGACCGACACGCCTATCGCCATCACCCCGCAATCCATCGCTGTCATCACGGCCGAACAGATGCGGGAACGGGGTGCCCTGTCGATCCAGGATGTGCTGCTCTACAGTGCCGGGGTGCGGTCCGACGCCTATGGCAATGACAGCCGCGTCGACAGCTATCTGGTCCGCGGCACCCGCCCGCTGCAATATCTGGACGGGATGCGCACATCTTATGACAGCTATAATGTCGCCCGCGCCGACACCTACATGCTGCAACGGGTGGAGGTCGTGAAGGGACCAGCCTCGGTCCTCTACGGTCAGGGTAGCGTCGGCGGTGTGGTCAACCTGACCAGCAAGCGCCCGGATTTCACCGCCTCGAACGAGGTTATCCTGTCCTATGGCAGCTATAACCGCAAACAGGCACAGTTCGACCTGACCGGCCCGCTGGACGAGAAAGAGACCCTCGCCTTCCGTGTAACCGGGCTGGCGCGCAAGGGCGATACCCAGGTTGATCACGTTGATGACGACCGTTGGTTCATTGCCCCGCAACTGACCTGGCGTCCGACCGAGAAAACCGAGGCCACGATCCAGCTTTACCACCAGAAGGATGATACCGGCCTGACCACCCAGTTCTTTCCCTGGTCCGGGACGCTGTATGACAATCCCAATGGCCAGATCGGCTTTTCCACCTTCATCGGGGAACCCGACTATGACCAGTTGAAGACCGAGCAGACCAATGTCTCCGCCTTCCTGGCGCAGCAGGTCACCGACTGGCTGCAGGCAAGGCAGAATTTCCGCGCCGCATGGAGTGAGGTCACTTATCAGACCATCTATTCCAACTCTTTCAGTAATCCGCTGAACCCATTCCTGTCGGCGGGTCAGATCGGCTATACGGGCGCGCAGCGTAATGTCGGGCGCTATCTGACAGGGTCCTATCCCGATGTCCGCATCCTGTCGTCCGACACCCAGCTTCAGGGGAATTTCGCCACGGGCAGCATCAGCCATACCCTGCTGGCCGGTATGGATTGGCAGGAATACCGGCAAGAGCTGGATCAGATCACCACGCGCCTGACCACGCCCATCGACCTTTTCAACCCCGTCTATACGACTGGCTTCACTGCCCCTGCCCGCGCCAAGGGCAATACCTCCGAACAAAAACAGATCGGCTTCTACCTTCAAGATCAGATCAAATGGCAGGGCTGGAACCTTCTGCTGGGCCTGCGCCATGATGATGCACGCTCGTCGACCCTGACGCCCGCAGGCGTGAAGACCAAGAAGAAGGACAGCGCCACCTCCTACCGAGCCGGCCTGCTATACGAAGTCGAAGGCGGCTTCGCCCCTTATGTCAGCTATTCAGAAAGCTTCCTGCCCGTAGCCGGAACCAATCTGGCCGGGGAGCCGTTTGATCCGCAGATCGGCAAACAATGGGAGGCCGGGGTCAAATGGCAGCCGATGCAGGATATCCTGCTCACCAGCGCCATCTTCGACCTTCGCGACACGAACCGCGTCACCACCAGCCCCACCAACCCGCTGGACCGTGTACAGTCGGGTGAAATCAAGGCTCAGGGCTTTGAATTCGAGGCGCAGGCAGCCTTCCTGGAGCTTTACACGATCAGCGCCAGCTATACCTACACCGACGCCAAAACCTCCAAGAGCAATGTGGCGACGGAGATCGGTAAGCCGGCCAGTTCCACCCCGCGCCATATGGCGTCAGCCTTCATAACCCGTGCCTTCCCGCTGGAGAACGGTGCTGAGGTGAAACTGGGCGGCGGTGTGCGCTATGTAGGCAGCCAGACCGATCAAAACAGTGCAAGAACCATCATCATCAATACGCCAGCCAACACCTTGGCCGACCTGATGCTGTCCTATAATCAGGATGCTTGGCGGCTCAGCCTCAATGTCAACAATCTGACAGACGAGAAATACATTTCCACCTGCCTTGCTCGTGGCGATTGTTTCCTGGGTGCCCGCCGATCGGTGGTGGGCAGCGTCGGTTATCGCTTCTGACCGCTGGACAGCAGACAGGTGACCCGATGACCCAAAGCAGCAAGGTCAACCGCACCAATAGCACCAGAGCACGTCCCGTCTGGGACGTGCCGCTGCGCGTCCTGACGGCGTCGTTGGGCGGCTATGCCCTGACAGCGGCGGCCACGGCGCTGCTGGCCCGGCTGTTACCCGGTTCACCGCTGGAGACCGCCATGGCGGCCACGACCCTGTCCTTCGCCCTTTTCGCGGGTGCCGTGGTCTGGACCTTCGGCGCTGGCCGGGCACTGGTGGTGACAGGTTGGATATGGGGGCTGGCGCTGCTGACAGGCGGGCTGGCCTGGCTTTCCATGCAAGCGGGATGGCCGACATGAAGGGTTTCCGCCAAACGCAATCGGCCCTGCATACCTGGACCGGCCTGCTGGTCGGCTGGGTGCTGTTCTTGATCTTCATCGCCGGTACCGTCAGTTACTGGCGCGAGGAAATCAGCCGCTGGATGCGGCCTGAATTGTCCGTGACATCGGAAATGCGCACGCCTGAGGATGAACGGCGGATGGTGGAGGGTGCCCTGGCCGCATTGGCCGCCCGCGCGCCCGATGCCACCAGTTGGTCGATCACCCTGCCGGGTTCGCGTGGCGTGGGCGTCCAGGGGGTGTGGACCGAACGCTTGCCCCCCGGTGAACCACGCCGTCCCTTCCGTTGGCCCGACGCCACCAACAGCCTGTGGGTGGATGGTGACGGTCAGCCCGTGGCGGTGCGGGAGACGCGCGGCGGCGATTTCTGGTATCGTCTGCATTTCGACCTGCATTACATGCCGGTGATCTGGGCCCGCTGGTTCGTGGGCTTCTGTTCGATGTTCATGCTGATCGCCATCGTCACCGGCATCATCACGCACAAGAAAATCTTCCGGGAATTTTTCACCTTCCGGCCCGGCAAGGGGCAGCGCAGCTGGCTGGACGGGCACAATGCCACAGCCGTGCTGGCCCTGCCCTTCCATCTGATGATTACCTATACCGGTCTGGTCACACTGATGACCCTCTACATGCCCTGGGGCATGCTGGCCAATTTCGACGATCGTAACGCCGTTTTCGCCGCCACCCAGCCCAATGTGCCACCCGCCCAGTATGCCGCCACGCCGGCAGCGATGGCGCCGATGGGCGTGATGCTGGCGCTGGCGCGCGAAACCTGGGGCGGCGTCGGTCCCGGCAGCATCCGGATCAGCAATCCCGGCGATGCCTCGGCCCGCGTGACCTTGGGCCGCGACCTGCACCATTCCATCCTGGATGATGGTGAACCGCTGGTGTTCGACGGGGTGAGCGGCGCGCTGCTGGGCCAGGCGCCGGCCGGCGGTGCCGGCACGGCCACGCGTGATGCCATGGTCGGCATCCATGCCGGCCGCTTCTCCCCCATCACCGTGCGCTGGTTGTATTTCCTGTCCGGACTGGCGGGCACGGTGATGGTCGGCACCGGGCTGGTGATGTGGACCGCCAAACGGCGGGAGAAGCTGGCCGATCCGGCCCGTCCGCATATCGGCTTCCGGCTGGTGGAACGGTTGAATGTCGGCACAGTAGCGGGATTGCCGCTGGGCATGGTCACCATGCTGTGGGCCAACCGGCTGCTGCCCGTGGGCATGGAGGGGCGCTGGCATGGGGAGGTGAACGCCATGTTCATCACCTGGGGCCTCGCCCTGGCCTATGCCTTTTTCCGCCCCCCGAAGCGCGGCTGGGTGGAACAGTTCGGCCTGACCGGGGCAGCGCTTGTGGCCCTGCCGATCCTTGACCAGCTATCTGGCCAGGGAATGTGGCAGCACCTGGCCCATGGTGACGCCACCCGCTTCTGGACCGACATCACCCTCATCGCCCTGGGCCTGTCACTGGCCGCCATCGCCGTGAAGGTCCATCGTCACAAGCCGCGCATGGCCCCCGCCAAGGGCCGTGCCCCCAGGGAGGCGGCACTGGCCGTGGCCGGGGAATGAGCCTGATATCCTGGTTGCTGGCCCTGGCCGGCTTCGCCTGTCTGGCGCTGGCCATGGAAGACCATCACCATTGGCTGGTAGGCCGCCGCCCCTCCAGACGGTGGGCCTTCACCCTGCGCCTGCTGGGCTGGTCGCTGCTGGCGCTGTCCTGGGCGGCGGCCGCCGCGTCCTGGGGACCAGCGCTGGGCAGCATCGCCTGGTGCGGATTGTTGAGCGTCTCCGCAGGTCCCCTGGTGCTGGCCCGCACCTATTTGCACCCAAGGCGGCGCTGAGCCGTGCCTGACCGCCGTTTCTTTACGAAATTCGAAGGAAATCCAATGTCCCGTCCTCATTCAGGCCGCCCGTGCGTGCGGGCCGGTACCGCCCTCACCTTGTCGCTGGCATTGCTGGCAGGCCCGACGCTGGCCCAGACGGCGACGGAGGGGAACGAGCAGTTGCTGGACGAGATCCTGGTGCTGCATCGGACGGAGGGCTATCACGCGCGCGCCGCCAATACGGCCACCAAGCTGCCGCTCTCCCTGCGCGAAACGCCGCAATCGGTCACGGTGATGACCCGCGAGCGCATCGAGGATTACAATCTGATCACCGTCGCAGATGTGCTGGAACAGACACCGGGCATCACAGTGCAATCCTATGACAGCAATCGCACCCGCTTCCTGGCGCGTGGCTTCCCCATCACCAATTTCCAGTTCGACGGCGTGCCAACCGTGTTCCAGACCGGGGCTGCCGCCAACTCGGTGATGAGCGACACTTCAATCTATGAGCGGGTGGAGATCGTGCGCGGTGCCACGGGTCTGGTGACCGGTACCGGCGACCCCTCTGCCACCGTCAACATGGTGCGCAAGCGGCCGCAGGAGACCGTCAATGCCAGCACCAGCCTAACCTATGGCAGCTGGAACTATAAGCGCGCCGAGGCCGATATCGGCGGGCCGCTGCTGGAGAATGGCCGCGTCCGCGCCCGGCTGGTCGGTGCCTATACCGATCGGGAAAGCTATGTCCGGTTCCAGCGCGACAAGTCGCCTAGCCTGTATGGCGTGATCGAGGGTGACGTCACGGAAACCACCCGTTTGCGCGTGGGTGTAGATTATCTGCGCACCGACAGCCAGGGCGGCTCCTGGGGCGCCTCGCCACTGTTCTATAGCGACGGCACCCGCATCCGCACCGAACGCTCCTATAGCGCCGCATCCAAGTGGAGCCGGTGGCAGCGCGATAACATCAACCTGTCCAGCTCGCTGGAACAGTCGCTCGGGGAATGGGTGGCGCGCCTGGCCTATAACAAGCGCTGGACCGACACGGAAAGCCTGCTCTATGTCGGTTCCAACTCCGGTGCCACCAGCTTCATCAACAAGCAGACCGGCCTGGGTCTGGGTCGGTCGGACACCTATGGCGTGGGGGAGACGCGGGAGGATTCGCTGGATGCCTATGCGTCCGGGCCCGTTGAGCTGTTCGGGCGCAGCCATGAACTGGTGTTCGGTGCCAACTATTATGATCGCGATTTTGCGTCGATGCATGCCAGCATCATCAGCCGGCCCTATGGCACGACCTTCCCCAGCATTTACACCTGGACGGGCGATATCGGCATGCCCACAGTGCAGAATCTGGGCATTCCCCGCACCCTGGAACATTCCACGGAGAGCGGCGTCTATGGCGCCATCCGGCTGAACCCGATGGACGGGGTCAAGGTCATCGTCGGTACCCGCTATTCGGATTTCGAGACGGAAACGGAGAATTTCTCCACCGCCGGTGTGCGAACATCGATCAGTGCCGTCAATGCCGACACCAAGCTCAGCCCCTATCTGGGCGCCGTGGTCGATTTGACGGAAGAAATCTCTGTCTTCGCCTCCTATTCCCAGGTTTTCCGGCCGCAGAGCCAGCGTGACCGCGACGATCAGCAACTGGCACCCCTGACCGGCGCCAACTACGAGGCTGGATTCAAGGGCGAGTTCTTCGACAAACGGCTCTACGCTTCGCTGAACGGCTTTCATATGCAGCAGGACAATGTGGCGGAGCTGGACCCGACAGCCACCCCCGGCATGCTGCCCGACGGGGCCGACGCCTATCGCGCTGTCAAGGGCGTGGAAACATGGGGAGCAGAGGCCGAGGTCTCGGGGTCGATCACACCAGAATGGCGCCTGACCGGCGGCTATACCTATGCAAGGAGCGAGGATCAGACGGGGGCACGAACCTTCACCGTCAGCCCGGCCCACATGCTGCGCCTGTTCAGCAACTACAGACTGGGCGATTACAGCTTTGGCGGCGGCGTTACCTGGCAGAGCGAGATTTACCAGAATCAGGCCATCCCCACGGGCCGCTTCAACGCCAATGGGACACCGATCACGGCCCAGGGCCGCGTCACCCAAGGGGCCTATTTCCTGGCTGACCTGATGGCACGATATCAGGTCAGCGAGCAGGTCAGCGTTGGCGTCAACGCCACCAATATCTTTGACAGGAAGTATTACCGCAATGTCGGCTATTTCAATGCCGGCTTCTGGGGACAACCGCGGCGCATACTGGTCAATTTAAGGGTATCCATGTAGGGATGATAGGGCGAGGTTCCGCTGTGATTTCGGACCTCCGTATCAATCTTCCTTACAGGACTTGATCACTGAACATTTCTGTACAGTATCAGGAACATGCTCCTTATAGCCATCATAGCTGGTGGCGGAATCACGTTGATACCGATCCGCGGAAAGGCGCAGGGCGACGCTGTCGGCCATGATTGGCAGATTGACCATGGCAGATGCCCGGCGCTGGTCATCGCTGCCAGCGGCGATCTCGCGCACAACGGTCGGGTCGATCGTGGCCACCACCACCGTACCGGCAATGGCATTGCGCCCGACCAGGGTGCTTTGCGGGTCACGCAACACCTCGATACGGTCGATATCCCACAGCCCGATATCGCCGAACACCACCTCGTTGTAACTGGCGGGTCGGCCATCAATCCGCCAGTTCAGGCGCGCCCGGCTTCCCGCGAAGAAGGCGTTGGCATTCTCCGCCGGCCCGGTGCCATCGACGCCGCGCAGGGTGGGTGCCTTGCCGGTCCCCGTCACCAACGTGAGATTGGGCAC
>JAEMSB010000038.1:0-5484 GCA_016463045.1 Niveispirillum sp. | reverse complement strand
GGGCACCGTCTCCAGCACATCGCGAACGGTATCAAGGCCCGACCGATCCTCCAGATCCTTGCGGGTCAGGATGACCGCACTATTCCCCGTCAGCATCTGCGGGCGGCGGATCATTTCCGCTGTGACGATGATTTCCGGTATGCCCCCCGACCCCTCATCCACCTGGGCACCAACAGGCAGGGCACATGCCAACACGGAAATGGCACTGACACTGGCGATCCAACGGTTCATCTCTCTCATACCCCAAACGCGAAAAGCGATATTGCGAATAATTCGCAATCCGTGTTTCCTTTATCGCATCTGGCGGTTTGCGCCACTCCACTCCTGGGGAAATTGGTCCAATCATGTCGAAATGGACACAGGCGGACCCGGAAATGGATGCGCAGGCTGAATTCGAGGCGTTGCGTCAACGTGCCGCCGTCCTGGGGGTCATCCCGCAGCAGATCGCCATGGCACTGGATGGGCGGGTACGCTTGGCGGTGCTGGATTATGCCCGCTTCTCCGGCGATCAGCCGCCATTCGCAGCACGGAACCCTGTCGGGTGTGTTGCGACCAGG
Source organism: Niveispirillum sp. (assembly GCA_016463045.1). Lineage (GTDB taxonomy): Bacteria > Pseudomonadota > Alphaproteobacteria > Azospirillales > Azospirillaceae > Niveispirillum. Next base: position 4,927 of record JAEMSB010000038.1, on the reverse strand, counting down.
ATCGGTCATTGTTTCCCCACCAGACGACGGGGCGTTCGTTCGTTGGGACCGCTGCCGGATGGTCGCCATCGGCATTGATCCGGCAGGACTGCACAACCGGTTGAGCCTTGGGGATAGCAGCCGACTTGTTTCTTCAGCCGCAACGCGGATCCACCGTGATCCCTTGCTGACGGCCATCATGACTACCCTTTGGCATGAAAGCCAGCTGCATGGGCTTTCTGGTGACTTCTTCGACCATTGCATCAGGCGGATTTTCACCCGGCTCGGTGAGTTGGTGAACGTTCAACCTACACGGCGACGCGACCGCCCCCTGACCGATCGTCAGATCAAGATGGTGAATGAGTTCGTGGAGACGCATCTTGTCGACGGGCCTGAGCGCATGGCAGCCATGGTCGATTTGAGCCCTGACCATTTTAGTCGGGCCTTCCGCGCCAGTCTGGGGACATCTCCCCTGCGGTATGTGTCTGACCGGCGTGTACGCCGCGTCAAGGCAATGCTACTTGACCCCAGCGTACCCATCACCAATATCGCCATGGCGCTGGGCTATGCCACGCCGAGCCATTTCACCGAGAGCTTTCACAAGGCGACCGGAACAACGCCATCCCAATGGCGGCGGGATCGGCGGTAGCTGGCTGGTAGAAGATTACACCCGAAACCATGTGTGATACTGGGATTCTAAACTGGAACGATCGTCATCAGTCAAAGAACGCTTGGACGGCGAATGCTCAACAAAGGGCTTTTATCGCCGTCGCTGGAACAAGAAGCGATACAGGTGCCAGCACCAGAATGCACCCTCCCGCCAACCGCCGCAGATGCTGACGTCGGGACCAGGATAGCAGGCGGGAGTAACCCAGGGCGGTCAGCGTAACAGCCGGTAGGGTGCCGACACCGAAGCCGGCCATCACCAACATCCCCTGCCCGGCACCACCGGCCAAGGTGGCATAGAACAATGCGGCATAGACCATGCCGCAGGGCAGAAACCCCCACAGCAAACCGGCCACAGGGCCTGCGACGATCCCACGCTTCTGTACAAGGCTCAGCGCCTTGCCCAAGGGCACCAGCAATCGATCAAAGATGGACAAGGCAGGAGCCAAACCTGTCAGGGACAAGCCGATCCAACCCAATGTTACCGCTGCTGCCCATTGCAGCAATCCATAGGCCGCCCGCTGATCGAACAGCCCATAGATGCCAGCACCCAGCCCACCAAGAACGGCACCGGCCAGCATATAGGCCAAGACGCGCCCCCCCTGGATGGACAGCAAGGCGATGACCTGCCTGCGGCGGTCTCCGGGCGGGCTCATGGCCATCAATAGGCCACCGGCAATCCCACCACACATGGCGGCACAGTGCAGCGCGCTGGCCAATCCCAGCAACAGACCGCCCAGGAAGTTGATCTGCTCCATGGCTCAGTGCTGATCCTCTGCCACGGCATCCGGGTCCTCTCCCCCCGTGATGGCCAGCATTGCCAGCGCCAGCAGCAGTAACGGCACGGCGATCAAGGCGGCATAGAAGGCGACATCAATCCCCAGAACCAGAACGCCGATCACCAGCAACAAGGCCGTGTTACCCAGGGTCCAGGGCAAGGCGCGTTCGTCAAACAGGCTGATAAAGAAACGCCCCAGCCGCCCTGGCACGGAACCAAGACCGGCCAGCAGCCGCAGCGGAGCAGAAACCGGGGCCAACAAGACCAGAACCAGGGCGGTGACCGTCATCAGCAGCGATCCGATCAGCGCCGGCGGAATGGCGGCCAGCCGCAGCAGCAACCCCGCACCAGTGCGGGCACCCCCAATGATCAGGTTTCTACCAGGAATGGTTATGCGATCCCGGCGCCGCCACACCAGGAACAGGCCGGCAAAGACCGACAGGATCAGGGCGGCGGCGACGCTACCAATCACACCGCCGGCCAGGAAGCCAGCCGTTATCGCCAGGACCAGATTGAATAGGAAGCCCTTGATACCGCTCATTTCTATCCTCTTTCGATATCGTCATCATGGTCATTGAGGATGCGCTGTGCCGCGCCATCCAGATCGTCGTACTGGCCGTTTTCCAGGGTCCAGAAAAAGGCCACCAAGCCCAGCGCACCTAAGATCAGGGCAATGGGGATCAGGAACAGGATCACGTCCATGCCACCCCCCGCCCCGCGCGCAGCGCGTTCAAGGTCACGGTCAGCGAACTGACCGACATGGCGATGGCGGCGGCCAGCGGTGTCACCTGCCCCGCCATGGCCAGGGGGATCAATGCGGCGTTGTACAGGGCGGCGAGCACCATATTCTGCCGCATCAGGGACAGTGCCCGCCGCGCCAGGGCCAGGGCCAGGGTACCCGGCACCAGCGACAGGTTCCCGCCCGGCAGCACGATATCAGCAGCACATTGGCTGACCGGTGCGCCATGACTGAAACTGGCCGACACATGAGCGGCGGCCAAGGCCGGGGCGTCATTCACGCCGTCCCCCAGCATCAGAACGCGGTGCCCCTGCGCCCGCATCGCCTCCAGATTGGCCAGTTTGTCGGCAGGCGACACGGTGGCGGTTGCCGGGATGTCCAGGGTGCGGGCTATTTCCGCCACCGGCCCCGCCGCATCGCCCGAAAGGATAGATGGGGCCAGACCCAGCCCTTTCAGGGTGCTAACCAGAGCTGGCGCGTCGGTCCGCATCTGATCGGCGAACTGGAACGCAACAGGTATCAGGTGCGGGCAAGCCAGGAAAATGCTGGTTGCGTCAGGCACGGCACCAACGCCGCAGAAGGCAGCAGATCCAAGACGGACCAACCCATCAGGACCGGCCCATTCCAGGCCTGCCCCCGGCACTTCCCGCACCGAACCCGCCACCGGCGTTACATTGACAGCGGCGGCAAGCGCGCGTGCCAACGGATGCAGGCTATGGGCCGCAATGGACGCTGCCAGATGCAACGCCGCTGGATCACGTCTCGGATCAGACACCAAACAAGGCCGCCCCACGGTCAGGGTACCTGTCTTGTCCAGGACCACCCGGTCAATGTTCGCCAGCCGTTCCAGCACATCGCCACCCCGGATCAGGATGCCCCGGCGCAGCAACGCGCCCCGACTGACCACCTGCACAGCCGGCACTGCCAAGCCAATGGCGCACGGGCATGCGATGATCAGGACCGACACGGCGTAAAGCAGGGCATCGGACGCCGTCGCCTGACCCTGCAGCAGCCAGTACAGAAAGGTGACCAGGGCACAGCCATGGATGATGGGGGTCCAAATGGCGGCGACCCGGTCGGCAAGGGCCACAAGGTCGCCGCGCCGCGCCTCTGCCGCCTCCACCAGCCGGGCCATGTCAGCCAGATGGCTGTCGGCCATGGTACGGTCGGCACGCAGATGCAGGACCCCGCCACCATTGATCATGCCCGCCAGCAGGGCCGCCCCTGGCCCCACGGGCAGGGGCACCGGCTCCCCCGTCACAGAGGCGCGGTCAATGTCGCTCTGCCCTGTCAGGACGGTGCCATCCACGGGCACCTGATCGCCGGGCCGAACCAGCAGCACCATGCCCGGCCGCACATCGGCGGCACGGATATGAGCCAGCGCGCCATCGTCCCGGACGCGCGTCGCCCCGCGCGATTGCAGCAGCAGGAACTGTTCCATCGTGTGCCGCGCGCGGGCCCGCACCCGGAATTCCAGCACCCGCCCCAGCAGCAGCACAAACAGCAACGACGCCGCGCTGTCGAAATAGACATGCGCCCCGCCGCGCAGCAGTTCCGCCATGCTGATCCCCAAGGTCAGCAGCAGACCCAGCGTGATGGGCACGTCGATATTGGTGCGCCCCGCCCGCACCGCCGCCCAGGCGGACCCGTAGAAGACCTGCCCGCCCAGGATCACGGCGGGAATGGCGACCAGCGCGCTGATCGCCTGCAACAGCAGCCTTGTCCCCTCCGCCATATCGGTAGCGAAGCCGACCCAGACGGGAATGGACAGCATCATGGCATTGCTGGACGAAAAGCCGGCCAGTGCCAGCGACCGCAACAGGTGTCGCCAAGCCTGCTGATCACTGTTTTCGAGGAAGGCCGGATCAAAGGGGACGGTTTTATATCCGGCGGCTTTCACCCTGGCGGCCAGGGCGTCGCCCACCGAGGCGTCGCCGCGCCAGCGCAGGGACAGGCGGCGCAGTGTCAGGTTCAACCGTGCCTCCACCAGTCCGGGTTCCGCCGCCACAGCTATTTCGACCGCCTGAATACAGGCCGCGCAGTGCGCGCCCTCGACCAGCAGGTTCAGCCGGCATTCGCCATCCACCTGCTCAACAAAGCCTTGAACGGAGCCGTCCTCGGCGGGCATGTCGGTGCTTAACAGGTCAGCGGCCAGGGCGGTCATGGCCAGACCTCCACCTCGACAATCCGCTGCACATGATGGTCACCCTGACGCAGAGTCAGGCGCACGAACCAGCGTCCGGCGACAGGCAGGTGCATGGGCAAGGCCGTGCGACCGGGACCGATCACCGTGGCGGTCAGGGTCACGACCTGCGGGAACCGCGTCATGCGTTCGGCCTGCGCCTCCACCGCCACATCCAGCGGCTGCCCCTGTGCATCGCGCACCGTCGCGGTCAGATGGCCGGACAGCGGGCTATCAGCGGTGAAGGTCGTTTCCACCTGCCATCCCAATGCAGCCTCTGCAGCCTGTTCCTTCAACACCTGATTATAAGACAGACCCGTGGCATAGGGCCGGTCAGTGACCAGACCGGGGAAGGTGCGGATGGCCACGGTGACGAAACTGCCCTGGACCACAGCCAGGAACACGAAGAAGCCGACAAAGGCCCAGGGGATCCAACGGTCTTTCTTCATGGCTGCGGCCCCCAGAACTGGGTCTCCAGATTGGTCAGCACGCGCCCGTCGCGCGCATCCTCAACTACCAGTTGAACCGGCTGGATGCCCTGGGCACGGGCACCGGCGGGCCGGGTCAACAACAGACGCTTCCC
>JAEMSB010000443.1:373-4146 GCA_016463045.1 Niveispirillum sp. | reverse complement strand
GCTGGGCCAGCCAGCCCCCCTCCCCCACATCCCCCTGCCGGTGCAGACGGGCCATCAGGGTTTCCACCAGCGCCAGCAGCCGCTGCTGCCAGACCGGGCGCGGTCGCCCCGCCGGTTCCGTCTGCAAGGAGAGTGTGTCGCCGGACAGCGTCCATTCGGTCATGCCGCGCATCCCATTGATGGGGTTTTGCTAAAATCCCAGCAAATCCCGTTTTTCCTCCCCCGCGCGGGGACAACGGATTTTGCCGCCGCGCGGGGGCCTTCGGTCCCATCACATAGGGACGGTGTGGTAAAGGATCGGCGGCAGTTCCGTGAAGTTTCCGTGACGGAACCTAGCGGCGCAGCGTTGCAGCAAGGCACCCTGCGGTTTACCATGATCCGCATGCCCCTCATGCGGCGTCGGTATGGTGACGATGCCGCCTTATCCAGGTGACCCTATCTTGATGACAAGCCCCACTGCATCGCCGTCCCTGACACTGACTGGATTGGGGCGGCGGTTCGGCACGTTCCGGGCTGTTCATGATGTGAACTGGACATTGGGGCCAGGGATTCATGGGCTGCTGGGCCCCAATGGTGCGGGCAAGTCCACATTGCTGGCGATGCTGGCTGGCACGCTTCCGCCAAGCGAGGGGCGCGTGGAAAGCGGCGGGCAGGACATTGCCCGGTCCATGCGGGGGCACCATGCGCGCCTTGGCTATGCCCCGCAATCGGTGGACCTGCCGCCCCATGCCACGCCGCGCCAGTTGCTGGCCTATATGGCCGCCCTGAAGGGCCTGCCCACGCGGGAGGCCGCCCAACAGGCGGCAGGCTTGGCGGACGCCCTGCACATCGCGACCAAGCTGGATACGCCGGTGGGCGATCTGTCGGGCGGGATGCGCCGCCGGCTGGTGGTCGCGCAATCGCTGCTGGGGCAGCCGGAAATCCTGTTGCTGGACGAGCCGACGGCGGAACTGGACGGGTTCGAGAAGCTAGCCCTGCAATCCATCCTGACGGAGATGGCGCCGCGCTGCGTGATTGTCTTCTCCAGCCATATCGTCTCCGATCTGGAGGCCATCGCGGAGGATCTGCTGATCCTCTCAAAGGGTCAGGCTATCACCGTGGGGCAGCCGGAAATGCTGGCGGCCACCCTGGAGGGGCGGGTCGTCAGCCTGACGGTGCCCGCAACGGCCATTGATCATGCCCTGCAATTCGGTACGGTCACCGGACGCAAGCGGATGGCGGATGGCATCCGCTTGCGCCTCGTGCTCAATGCCGGAAAGGCGGCACCGCCCGGCGCCATACCGGAGGCCCCCAGCCTGGAAGATGCCTATCTGGCCGCCGTTGCGGAGCACCGGGCATGACAATCGGCGTTATCCTGGCGGTCGCCCGGTTCCAATTGGCCGGCTTCACGCGGCGGCGCGGCCTGTGGGTCTGGCTGGCGCTGGCCTGCATGCTGGCCAGCCTTGCCCTACCCCCCGCCGATGCCGGCTATGTCACGGTTTCCGTGGGCACCTTGCGCCCGATCTATACCGCGGAAACCGTGGGGCTGGTCGTGGGGGCGTTGGGTGTGACCGTTCTGCTGCCGGCGCATTTCATCGCCTTGCGGATCGCCTTTCCGCCCACGCGTCATCCACTTCTGCTGACGGGGGCCACACCGGTCAGCGATACCGCCTTCGCCCTGGGGCGCTGGCTGGCCGACACCTTCTTTCTGGTGGCCTTCCTGCTGTGTTTTGGTCTCGGCGCCTTGTTCATCCAGGCGGTCCGGGGGGAGGCACCAGTGCAGCAGCCGCTGGCATTGCTAGGTCCGCTGCTGTTGGTCAGTGTGCCCAGCGCATCGTTGCTGGCAGGGTTCCGGGGGCTGGTGGAGGCCCGGCGCTGGACGCGCGGCCCGGTGGCGGCGGGTATCCTGATGTTGGTGGCCTGGCTGGTGGTCCTGCCCCTGACCACCAGTGTGTCGCGGGGGATGCTGGGGCCTTTCGCCGACCCGCTGGGTGCCGGCCTGCCCATGCATGATATGGGCGGCGTGGTGCCAGGAGACCATGGCACCACCTTCGGCATCCACGTCACCCGTTCCATCAACGGCAGTTTCACCTGGGACGGCTTTGACTGGTCCGACCCGTCCTATCTGGCTGCCCGGATCACATGGTTCCTGGTGGGCGCGGGTTTAGCGATGGCCGCTGGCTTGCTGGGTGATCGGTTCCGGCGTCCAGCGAAGGCAAGCAAGGCCAGTGACGCGGCCAAGACCGTTAAGCCCGCTTCCCCGACGCAGATCGCGCCCATCAGCGTGCGCCCGAATGGGGGAACCGGCCTTGCTGTCCTGTTGTTAGCCGAACTGCGCCTGTCACGGTCGGGATGGAAGCTGCTGGCCATCTGGCTGGGCGGTGCAGTCGCGTTGGCGCTGCTGTCCGACGGGCCGGATGCGGTGCGTCGCGCCGTCGCACTGCTGCTGCTGCCGGCCCTGTTTCCGTTGGGCGACCTCGGCGTGCGGGCATCGGGTAAATCCTTGCTACCCTTGGCCATGGCCGTGCCGGCCTCCAGCAATGTGCGGCTGGTGGCGGGGTATCTGGCAGGGCTGATACTGGCCGGGGCACCGTTGCTGTTGCTTCTGGCGGGGACGCTATTACGCAGCGGCACCGTGCCCGGGTCATGGCTGGGTCTGGTCGTGGCACTGGTGCCGGCGGTCGCCGTGCTGCTGGGACGGCTGACCGGTTCGGGGCAGGCCTTCTCTATGCTGGGGCTGATCGCCTGCTATCTGCTGTTCTCGGCGTGAATATTTGTAAGCGCTGGCGCAACTTGCTATGGTTGTAACCGGCCCTTGCCACCACGCGCCGGGGAATGATGGGTATATTGACGCCCGAGCTGTTGATCCGTGCCTATGCTGGTGGGGTTTTCCCCATGGCGGAAAGCGCGGATGCAAAAGATCTTCTGTGGTTTGACCCGCCGTTTCGGGGGGTATTGCCGTTGGACGCGTTCCATGTGCCCCGGCGACTACGCAAGACGCTGCGCCACTTTCCCTTTGATGTCCGGATCGACAGCGATTTCCGCGCCACCATGATGCACTGCGCCGAGCCGGCCCCGGACCGTCCGCAGACCTGGATCAATGACGAGATCAGGGAGGCGTACTGCCAGTTGCACGCCATGGGCAAGGCCCATTCGGTGGAATGCTGGCAGGATGGGCAGATGCTGGGCGGGCTTTATGGTGTGTCGCTGGGCGGTGCCTTTTTCGGGGAAAGCATGTTCTCCCGCGCGACAGATGCCAGCAAGATCGCCCTGGTGCATCTGGTGGCGCGGCTGAAGGCCGGCGGCTACCTGCTGCTGGACACACAGTTCCTGACCGAACATCTGTCACAGTTCGGGGCGACGGAAATTCCGCGCCACCGCTATCGCGCGCAGTTATCCAAGGCCGTGAACGCCCAGGCTGATTTTTACTGCTTGGAAGATGAACGGGTCTTGCTGTCCGACTTCCTGCAATCCTTGACCCAGACGTCATAGACAGGGTGTTCCATGGCCGACAGGGCCGGGCTGGAGGCGAACATCCAGCCCTGGAACACCGGTACGACGGTACCGTCGGAACGCTTCTCCTGGGCATCCAGGAAGGCGGCGGATTCGGGCGGATCGATGGGTGATGCCTTCTGACAGGCCTTCACAATGATGGTCAGCTGACCAAAGGTCACCGGCTCGCCCACCTTGGCCTCAAACGTGCTGGTCCGGGCGGTCACCTTGTCCAGCCCTTGCAGCAGGGCCACGGGCATGGGGTCGAACTTGCGGGCGGGCGGCGGCGGCGGGGCCGGCCG
>JAEMSB010000443.1:0-363 GCA_016463045.1 Niveispirillum sp. | reverse complement strand
GCCGCTGTACCGCCCCCACCGGAGCCTGCACATCCGGTGCCGCCGCCGGATCAGCAGGCGGTAGTTCCTGTCCCGTTGCCGGCAAGGCCAGAACAAGGGCAAGACCAGCAAGGATGAGGCGCATTGACATTGAGGACCGCAGGCATCAGGAAACGGTTGAGACAGGAAAGCGGCGCTTTACGGCGGCATCAAGGCCGACCGCCGTTTACGGCGTAGCGGGTGCTTCGGCCTTCTTGTCGCCACCGGCGGAATTGAAGATGAAGCGGCCCAGCAGTTCCTCCAGGTTCACGGCGGACTGCGTGTATTCGATCGTGTCGCCGGCCTTCAGCTTGTCTTCTTCCCCACCGGGGTCCAGCTGAAGAT
>JAEMSB010000442.1 GCA_016463045.1 Niveispirillum sp. | reverse complement strand
TCCCCGGTTCCATGGACATGGCATCGCATCCATCGCCCCCGACCCCGCGCCTGCACCGGCGCCCGCCCCGATGCCGGAACCGGCACCGCAGCGCAGTGCGATGGTGATTGCCGAGAATGTACGGTCGGGCCGTCAGATCTATGCGCCCGGCGGTGACCTTGTGGTGATCGGCTCTGTCAGCCCTGGCGCTGAACTGCTGGCCGATGGTTCCATCCATGTCTATGGTGCGCTGCGCGGTCGGGCCCTGGCAGGTGTCAGCGGTGACCAGGGGGCACGGATTTTCTGCCAAAGTCTGGATGCCGAACTGGTATCCATCGCCGGCCTCTACCGCGTGTCGGAAGATATCGGCAAGGATATCCGCCGTCGTCAGGTTCAAATTTACCTGAACAATGGCTATCTGCATATCGATCCACTGGCCACCAACGTGGCCTGAGTAACCCGCAGGCCGCCACTTGTGTGGCCTGATGAACTGTTTGATCAACCTTTGAGCTTGGGAGACGCCTCTTGGCCAAGATCATTACGATGACCTCCGGCAAGGGCGGCGTGGGGAAGACCACTTCGAGCGCCGCCTTCGGCACCGGCCTTGCCCTGCGTGGGTTCAAGACCTGCATCATCGATTTCGATGTGGGCCTGCGCAATCTTGACCTGATCATGGGATGCGAACGCCGCGTGGTGTTCGATTTCATCAACGTCATCAATGGCGAGGCCCGCCTCAGCCAGGCGCTGATCAAGGATAAGCGGGTCGAGAACCTGTATATCCTTCCCACCAGCCAGACGCGCGACAAGGACGCGCTGACCCAGGAAGGCGTCGGCAAGATCCTGGACGAGTTGAAGAAGGAATTCGACTACATCCTCTGCGACAGCCCGGCCGGCATCGAAAAGGGCGCGCTGATGGCCCTCTATTGGGCCGACCACGCCATCATCGTGACCAACCCGGAAGTGTCGTCGGTGCGCGACAGCGACCGTATCCTGGGCGTGATCCAGGCCAAGTCGCGCCGCGCCGAACAGGGGCTGGAGCCGGTGAAGGAGCATCTGCTGGTCACCCGCTACGATCCCGACCGCGTGGAGAAGGGCGAGATGCTGAAGGTGGAGGATGTGCTGGAAATCCTGGCCATCCCGCTGCTGGGCATTATCCCGGAAAGCCCGGCCGTGCTGAAGGCATCGAACGTCGGCATGCCCGTGGTGCTGGACGACAAGTCCAATGCCGGCCTTGCCTATGCCGATGCGGTCGGCCGCTTCCTGGGCGAAACCATCGAGCATCGTTTCATCAAGCCCGAGAAGAAGGGCTTCCTGGACCGTCTGCTGCGGAGGACCGCATGAGCCTGCTTGACCTTTTCCGCAAGTCGAAGCCGCCCACGGTGGCGGCCCAGGCCAAGGAACGGCTGCAGATCGTTCTGGCGCACGAACGGTCGGGCCGCGATAGCCCCGATTTCCTTCCTGCCCTGCAGCAGGAGCTTTTGGCCGTCATCAAGAAATATGTCTCCATCGACGATGACAAGGTGGCCGTGAAGCTGGAACGCGAAAGCGGCTGTTCCATGCTGGAGGTGAATGTGGAACTGCCGGGTCCGGCCAAGCGCGGAACAGCAGCCACCATCAACTGATCCAATACGCCTCAGCGGCCCTAAACATCTTGCCCGCCCCCCACAGGGGCGGGCATTGTGTTATGTAACAGTGCCTGCCGTATCTGGATGCGACATTGGTTCGACTTGATCTGCCCTGGCTGCTGCTTTGTGCGCTGACGCTGTTGACGGCATCGGCGGCAATGCCCGTGCGGGCCGGCACCGATCTTGTTGTCGCCACATCCGGTCTGGTCAGCGCCGATGACCCGCATCAGGCGCGCACAGGGGCCGATTTCCAATATTATGAGCATCTTTTCGACACGCTGGTCACGCGCGACGGGTTCAACGTCGCACCCCGTCTGGCCAGCAACTGGTCCAGCAGCGACAACCGCACCTGGACATTTCAGATCGATCCCGCCGCCCGCTTTGCCGATGGCAAGCCCGTCACCCCCCGCGATGTGACCTACAGCCTTTGCCGTTATCAGGTGCTGATGCGCGGTATGGGACGAGAGGGTATCGGGTTCGCCCGTGTCACGGCAGAGGCTGGGGGCCGTGTCAGTCTGGTGCTGGACACTCCCTACCGCCTTCTGCCCGCCGCCCTGTCGTTGCTGTTCATCGTGGCGGCTCCCACGGATGCCGCCGAGGGGCCGTTGGGGTGTGATCCCAAACAGGTGACCGCCAGCCGGGGACAGCCGCAAAGAGGCAGCGGTCCCTATGTGCCGGCCAATGAACCGGCTGTGGCCGACCGGCGGGTGCTCCTCCCCTCCCCCCATTGCTGGCGTGACTGTTCGGTCTGGCGCCGTGTCGTGCTGTGGTCGCAACCGGATGCGCGTGACCGTCTGCGCCTGCTGGTGACGGGCGATGCCGACATCATGGAGGATGTGATCCCCAGCCAGTTGCCTTATCTGGGGAAGGTCCGGGGCGTGGCCGTCACCGAACTGCCGACCGACCGTACCCTGCTCTTGACCTTCAACCTGCGCCCAACCTTGCCCGATGGACGGCGCAATCCGCTGGCCGATATCCGCGTGCGCCGGGCCATCGCCATGACGGTGGACCGGCATCTGCTGGTTGATCGTGGCCTGGAGGGGTTTGCCGGTCCCGCCTGGCAACTGGCCCAACCCGGTATGGAGGGCTATCTGCCTGACCGGCCCCGCGCCATGCATCCTGATCCTGATGCGGCCCGCGCCCTTCTGGCTGAGGCGGGATATCCGGACGGGCTGCGCCTACCGCTGCTGCTGCCGGCCACCCGCATCACTGACCGACCGCGTGTGGCGGATGCCTTAGCCGGCATGCTTCGCGCCATCGGGATCGAACTGGAAGTTACGCCGGTTCCCGCAGCCGATGCCCGCGCCCGTGTCGTGGCCGGGGAGTTCGAGATCATGTTCGCGGGTCTGGGCCTGACGGCGGGATCGGCCATGGAGGGCTACAGCTCCATCGCAGGTTCGGCGGAAAAGGATAGCGTGATCAATCCCAGCGGCTATCGCAATCCGGCCCTGGATTCCCTGCTGCGGCAGGCGCGTGGCGCCAATCCAAAGGATATTCCCGGCCTGACCGCACAGGCGACGGTGATCCTGGAAACGGATTTGCCCGTGGTGCCGCTGATGCATATCCGCGACCTTGTCGCCCATCGTGCGGGCCTGACCCTGCATGCCCGTGACACGGCCCGCGCCTTTGGCCGGATTACGGCCCCCGTAACGGCTGATGCCAGGCCACCGGGGAACAGTGTCTTGGATCGGAACTGACACCGCTTTCCGCCGGGGCGTAGACATACAAACGTAATCTTTCGTTTCTGACACTTTTCGTTGAAGCGGAAAGGAGTCATGATCCCTTGACGCATGGCCGGTGCGTGCCAGCGGAACGAGGGTGCGTGGAATGGCGAAACGCAGGGCCGCGCTGGGCTTGCTGGGGCTGTTGCTGTCATGGCTGATGGCGGTGCAGGCGCAGGCCGCTGGCCCGACGGAGCGGCTGACCGTGCTGATGGCCAGCGGCCCCAGCTCCCTGGACCCGCACCGTGCCTATACGGCCGGCGATTTTCAGATCATGAGCCATCTGTACGACAGCCTGGCGGAACGGGACCTGTTCCATCCGGTACCCGGCCTTCTGTCGGAATGGCAAAGCCAGGATCAGAAGCTATGGCGCCTACGCCTGACACAAGGCCGCCGGTTTGCCGACGGATCGCCCGTGCAGGCCCGCGACATTGCCTACAGCCTGTGCCGGTGGGCGGCACTGAACCGCGGCAATACCGGTTTGCCCCTGTCGCTGCGCCGTGCGGGGGTGGCGGGGGATGGTGAAGTCGTGCTGGAACTGGCACGGCCTTTCACCCGGATGATCTCCGCTTTCTTCCTGATCTATGGCGTTCAGGCACCCGCAGCCTTTACCGACGCTTCCTGTACGCCGGACATGCCGGTGGGCCTGCTGATGCTGTACAGCCCGCCCATGGGCAGCGGCCCCTATCGGATCGCCGGGGTGGATAGCGGTCGCGAATACAGACTGGCCGCCGTGCCCCCCGTCAATGGCCGCCCGGCAGCCCCGTTCGAGGAAGTATTGCTGCGCGTTGAACCGGAAAGCCAGACCCGCGTCCGCGCCCTGGCC
>JAEMSB010000441.1 GCA_016463045.1 Niveispirillum sp. | reverse complement strand
CCCATCGGCTGACACCGATGGGCCCCTCCCTCTCCCACTGACGTGGGCGAGGGGTGATGACTACTCAAATTCCAAGCCCATCCCATTCCGCACCCCCACGCGGAGCCCGAGGCTATCATGAACATCTCCCGTTTCTTCATCGACCGCCCGATCTTCGCGGGCGTGTTGTCGGTGGTCGTCTTCCTGGCGGGGTTCATCGCCCTGTTCCAGTTGCCGGTCTCCGAATATCCGGAGGTTGTGCCGCCGTCTGTCGTCGTGCGTGCCCAGTATCCGGGCGCCAACCCCAAGGTCATCGCCGAAACCGTTGCCTCCCCGCTGGAGGAGCAGATCAACGGCGTTGAAGACATGCTGTATATGCAGTCCCAGGCCAACAGCGACGGCAACATGGCCCTGACCGTGACCTTCAAGCTGGGCACCGACCCGGACAAGGCCACGCAGCTGGTGCAGAACCGCGTGGCCCAGGCGCTGCCGCGCCTGCCGCAGGATGTGCAGCGGCTGGGCGTGACGACGGTCAAATCGTCGCCGACCCTGACCATGGTGGTGCATCTGCGCTCGCCCGACGACCGCTACGACATGACCTACCTGCGCAACTACGCCGTCCTGAATGTGCGCGACCGTCTGGCGCGCATTTCCGGGGTGGGTGAGGTGCTGCTGTGGGGTTCGGGCGATTATGCCATGCGCGTCTGGCTGGACCCGCACAAGGTGGCCGAACGCGGCATGACGGCGAACGATGTCGTCAACGCCATCCGTGAACAGAATGTGCAGGTGGCCGCCGGTGTGATCGGCGCCAGCCCGTCGGTGCCCGACGCGCCCCTGCAATTGTCGGTGAACGCCCAGGGCCGTCTGAAGTCGGTGGAGGAATTTCAGGATATCGTCCTGAAGACCGAAGCCGGCGCCGTCACCTATCTGCGCGACGTGGCGCGGGTGGAACTGGCGGCCTCGCAATATGGCCTGCGCTCCCTGCTGGATAACCAGCCGGCGGTGGCTATCGCCATCAACCAGGCACCAGGCGCCAATGCGCTGGCCATTTCCGAGACCGTTCGGGACACCATGGCCGAGCTGCAGGCCGACATGCCGGACGGCGTGGAATATTCCATCGTCTATGATCCGACCCGCTTCGTGCAGGCCAGCATTGATGCCGTGATCCACACCCTGCTGGAAGCCATCGCGCTGGTCGTACTGGTGGTGATCGTCTTCCTGCAGACTTGGCGCGCCTCCATCATTCCGCTGCTGGCGGTGCCCGTCTCCATCGTCGGCACCTTCTCCTTGATGCTGTTGTTCGGCTTCTCCATCAATGCCTTGTCATTGTTCGGCATGGTGCTGGCCATCGGCATCGTGGTCGATGATGCCATCGTGGTGGTGGAGAATGTGGAGCGCAACATTGCCGAGGGGCTGTCGCCCAAACAGGCGACCTACAAGGCCATGCAGGAGGTGAGCGGACCCATCATCGCCATCGCCCTGACGCTGGTGGCCGTGTTCGTGCCGCTGGCCGCCATGTCGGGCCTGTCGGGTGAATTCTATAAGCAGTTCGCGATGACTATCGCGATCTCCACCGTCATCTCCGCCTTCAACTCGCTCACCCTGTCGCCTGCCTTGTCGGCCCTGCTGCTGAAGGGTCACCATGACAAGCAGGATTGGCTGACCAAGGCCATGAACAAGGTGCTGGGCGGCTTCTTCCGGGGCTTCAACCGCGTGTTCCAGCGCGGGTCCGAAGCCTATGGCAAGGGTGTCGGCGGCGTGGTGCGGCACAAGGGCGCCATGATGCTGCTCTATGTGCTGCTGCTGGGCCTGACGGTGATTCTGGGTCGTGCGGTACCGGGTGGCTTCGTGCCGGCGCAGGACAAGGAATATCTGATCGCCTTCGCCCAGCTCCCCACCGGCGCCTCGCTGGACCGGACCGAAGACGTGATCCGCGCCATGACTGATGTGGCCCTGAAACAGCCCGGTGTCGATCATGCGGTTGCCTTCCCCGGCCTGTCGGTCAACGGCTTCACCAATTCCTCCTCCGCCGGCATCGTGTTCGCCACCCTGAAGCCTTATGAGGAGCGGCAGAAGGAAGGCCTGTCGGCCAATGTCATCGCCATGTCTCTGCAGCAGCAGTTCAATGGTGTGAAGGAAGCCTATGTCGCCGTCTTCCCGCCGCCGCCCGTTATGGGCCTGGGCACGCTGGGCGGGTTCAAGATGCAGCTAGAGGATCGTGGCTCGCTGGGTTACGAGGCATTGGCCAAAGCCGCCAATGATTTCGTGATGAAGGCCCGCCAGACCCCTGAACTGGGGCCGACCTTCAGCAGCTACGAAATCAACGTGCCGCAGCTGGATGTGAACCTGGACCGCGTTAAGGCCAAGCAGCTCGGTGTGCCCGTCACCGACGTGTTCGAGACGATGCAGGTCTATCTCGGCTCCCTCTACGTCAACGACTTCAACATTTTTGGCCGCGTCTATCAGGTGCGGGTGCAGGCGGATGCCCCGTTCCGCGCCCATGCCGATGATATCGGCCTGCTGAAGACCCGCAACGACCAGGGCGTGATGGTGCCGCTGTCATCGCTGGTGCAGGTGACGCAGAGTTACGGCCCCGAAATGGTGGTCCGCTATAATGGCTACACCGCCGCCGACATCAATGGCGGCCCGGCGCCGGGTTACTCCTCCGGTCAGGCCGAGGCGGCGGCGGAGCGGATCGCGGCGGAGGTTCTGCCGCGCGGGATCAAGTTTGAATGGACCGACCTGACCTATCAGCAGATCCTGGCGGGCAACGCCGCCCTCTGGGTGTTCCCCATCTCCGTCCTGCTGGTCTTCCTGGTGCTGGCGGCCCAGTATGAAAGCCTGACCTTGCCACTGGCCATCCTGATGATCGTGCCGATGAGCCTGATGTCGGCGTTGGCCGGCGTCTGGATCACGGGTGGGGACAACAACATCTTCACCCAGATCGGCTTCATGGTGCTTGTGGGACTTTCGGCGAAGAACGCGATCCTGATCGTGGAATTCGCCCGCGAGCTGGAAACCCATGGCCGGACGGTCGTCCAGGCCGCGATTGAGGCCAGCCGCCTGCGTCTGCGCCCGATCCTGATGACCTCCTTCGCCTTCATCATGGGCGTGGTGCCGCTGATCACCTCCACAGGTGCGGGTGCGGAAATGCGTCAGGCGATGGGTGTGGCCGTGTTCGCCGGCATGCTGGGCGTGACCCTGTTCGGCCTGCTGCTGACCCCGGTCTTCTATGTCCTGCTGCGCTTCATGGTCGGCGCGCACCGCAAGCAGCCCGAGCCGGCCCTGCCGGTCGGCATAGTGGCGGCGGGCGATTGACCCTCCAATAAAGCAAAACCCCCGCCGGATCACACCGGCGGGGGTTTTGTTTTTCAGGCCTTCCGCTTGTGCAGCTTATGCCACAGGAACAGCCCACCCAGCCCCAGGATGGCCAGGATGATCAGCGCATCGAACCGGTGCAGCCAGGTGCTCAGCGTCGGGTTGGAATGCCATTCATTGCCCAGCGCCATGCCGACATAGGCCAGGGCGAAGCACCAGGGCCAGGAGCCCAGGAACGTATAGATATGGAACGGCACCTTCTTCATGCCCACGATCCCGGCGGGGAGCGCAATGAAGGTGCGGATGACGGGCAGCAGCCGGGCGATGAACATAGCGGCATTGCCGAAACGGGCAAAGAAACGGTCGGCCATGTCCAGGTCCGCCGCATCCAGCAGCACATAGCGGCCCCAGCGCAGGATGGCCGTGCGCCCTCCGTGCCGCCCCACCAGATAGACCAGTTCAGAGCCAATGTTGCAGCCGATGGCCCCCGCCGTCGCCACCAGGATCAGGTTCATCGATCCGGTTGACACCAGATATCCTGTGAACGGCATGATGATTTCCGACGGCAGCGGGATGCAGGCGGACTCAATCGCCATCAGCAGCGCCGCTCCGGCATAGCCTATGGCGTCGATCACGGCGATGATGCCGGTGGCCAGGAACTCGATAATATCGCTTAACATAATGTCTGTCCGTTCGCCGGGGCCGCGTCCACCCACCGTTGGACTAGTCGCGCTTATATACCGCGCAGGTTAGCGCTGCCAGGGGGCGCCGTCATGGGACTGCCTTGTACGCGGTTGTATTGGGTGGCTGGGCTTCTGCACCTAAAAGGAGTGGGGTCACCTGTACTAATGTATAGAG
>JAEMSB010000440.1 GCA_016463045.1 Niveispirillum sp. | reverse complement strand
ACCTTGTAGCTACCGCCCGGCGTGGGTTTGGGCTCCACCGGTGCGGGTGCAGCAGCCGGGGGCTTGGGCGGCGGCGGGGAGGAACAGCCGGCCAGCCCCGCAATGGTGACACCCAGGACCGCCAGTTTTACAAGATTTGCCCGCGCCATACTTCCCTACCCCAACCAATTGTGGCCGCAGCCTACATCAACTCATTTACCGGAGCCAATATGGTCGGCAAGAATTCCGACCGCGGTTGCGAAATAGGTGGACCGGTTCCAGTCCATGATGGTCCGGTAATTGCCATAGACCAGGAATGCCTTGCCCTTTGGCCCGTCCGGCTGCACCAGCCAAGCATCAATCTTGGCCTTGGGTAGCGGTTTGCCATCCGAACTGCGCAGACCGCGCTTTGTCCAGACGGACAGCGGCTGTGCCTGCTTGTCCAAACCGGCCCAGGCCGCCGAATCAGCACCCTTGGGCAGCCGGACCGCCCTGCCCCAGGTCTGGTCGGTTTTCCAGCCCACAGTGGCCAGATAATTGGCCGCTGACGCGAAGACATCGGCAGGCGTTGTCCAGATGTCCCGCTTGCCGTCGCCATTTCCGTCCTGGGCAAACTTGAAGAAGCTGGATGGCATGAACTGACACTGCCCCATGGCGCCCGCCCAGGAACCCAGCATGCGGTCAGGCGCGATATGCCCCTCATCCAGGATACGCAGCGCCTTCAGCAGTTCACCCCGGAAGAAGGCGCTGCGGCGGCCGTCATAGGCCAGCGTCGTCAGCGCATCCACCACCTTGAACCCGCCCATATTGCCGCCGAAATCCGTCTCCATGCCCCACAGGGCGACGATGAAGCGGGCTGGAACGCCATACTTCTTAGATATCTCGGCCAGCAACGCCTTGTGCGTCACCATGCGTTCGCGCGCCTTCTTGATGCGTGCCTTGGTGACTGATCGGGACAGGTAGGTGTCGAAGGTGATGGTCCGTTCTGGTTGTTTGCTATCCAGTTCCAGAATGCGAGGGATAGGGGCAACACCGGTCAGGGCCGTGTCCACAATGGCGGGGCGGATACCCTCACGCAGCGCTTCGGCCTTGAACTCCCCCAGCCATTGCTGGAAATCCGGTGCGGCCTGTGCCGTTGGGGCCAGCAATGTGCCCAGCAGAAGGCAAGCCGGCAACAGGCCCCGAAGGCGGCTTCGCATCGCGTGCATCATCATCTGGGGCCCTTCCGCAGTGCCTGATCCCATCGGTTGTGGCACGGGCAGGCAGACAGGGGCAAGCGTCAGGGAGAGGGTAATACCGTCGGGATACGCCCGGCGAGACGGTAGGCGACCAATCCTCGCCATTCATGGGCGGCATTGTCGAACCGGTCCAGATTGTCGGTCAGGTTAAGGCCAAAACGGTCAGCCTCCGTGCGGTTGGCGTTGTAGGCGACGGGAAAGGCCGTCAGATGGACATCGGGCATGACGGACCGGAAAACGCCCATGGCGCGCGGCATATGGGCCGCGGACGTCACCAGCAGCCAATGTTCGCCGTTTTTCAGCAAAGGCGCACTGTTCACCGCATTCTCCCAGGTGTTGCGTGACGCATCCTCCAGCGTGATCCGGGCGGTATCGACGCCCCAATCGGCCAGCAAGGCCATGACGAAGGCCGCTTCCCGGTCATCGGGATAGCGTGGGTCGCCACTGCCGCCGGTGAAGACCACGCGGGCCTGAGGAAAGCGCTGCATCAGTCCCGGCAGCACCGTCAGCCGTTCGGCATCGCGCGTCAGTTGTGGCGCGCCATGTTCGCGTGAGGCGATGGGCATCAGCGCACCGCCCAGGACGATGATGCCGTCAACCGGCGGGGTCGCTGTCAGGTCCGGTGCTAAGAACCGCTCCTCAAGCGGCAGGAGTGCCCATGTGGAAACAGGGGTGACGGCAATGATCAGCAAGGGGAACAAGCCCGCAGCCATAATAACCACGCCCCAGCGCCGCCGGGCCAGAACCGCAATCAGACCCGCCAACATTATCAGCAGCAGAAGATTGCCGGGCGATGTCACGGCTGCGAACAGTTTACCCAGCGCAAACTCCATCCCCGGCTCTCCAAAAAGATCAATAATTTAACGAACGTTCTTTTCTATGGTTATAAGAAACTGGTGCCGAAAAGAGTGTCAGAAAATGATCGTTGCCGCTATTGATGCGTTCCATCAAGGGGGCGGATGTGCAATGATCTTGCCTACCCTGTAATTTGGACATGCCGGAATGCACCATCGGTGTATCGCCTGCTGAACAGGTTTCGGGGGTGCCGGGAGCCCGGATGCCGGAACAGCCGTGGAAACCCGCGACAAAGGCAGCAGGTAGGATGATGCATATGGTCAAGTTCTTGTCCGCCGAACATTCCCCGATCTGATGCCTGGACCACGGAACAACGCTGTCGTGACTTTGTCCAAGATACTGAATACGGATGGCGGTCAGGCTGCCGACTTCATCCCCCGCGATGCCGTTACCGGCGTCTGGGAGATGCGGCCCTTTGCCAACCGGGTGGCCGAGATACTGTCCCAGCATGATGGGCGGCTGATTGCGGGCATTCTGGTGGTCGAGATCGACCGCATGCCGCAGCTGTTCCGTGTCCATGGCCAGCAGGCCCTGGATCAGGCCATGGCGACATTGGTCAAGCGCCTGATGCCGGTCTGCGGTTCCAACGATCTGATTTGCCGGTTTGCGCAGACGCAGTTCGCCATCTTCCTGCCGGGCCTGGACCATGCGGGCAAGGCGCTGTTCGCGGCATCGGCCATCGCCAATTCCATGGTCGAACCGATCATTGTCGAAGGACAGCAGCTGTTCGTGTCGGCCAAGATCGGCGTGGCAGTATCGCCAAACGACGCCACCGATGGCCCGTCGCTGATCCGCAATGCCTGCGTGGCGCTGGAACAGGCGGTGAAATCGGGGACGGCAAATTACCTGCATTTCACGCGCGCCATGCGCGACGATTTGAAGGAACGGCTGGACCTGGAGGATGAGCTGCGGGCCGCCATCCGCGATAACCAGCTTGTCCTGCATTACCAGCCCAAGGTCGCCATCCAGGGTGGCGAACCGGTGGGGGGAGAGGCGCTGCTGCGCTGGCGTCACCCTGTCCGTGGCATGGTGCCGCCCGGTGTGTTCATTCCCACGGCGGAGGAAACGGGCCTGATTGTTCCCATCGGGGAATGGGTCCTGCGCAACGCCATCAAGCAGATCCGCGAATGGCTGGATGCCGGACTGCCGCCGATCCAGATCGCCGTGAATGTGTCGGAACGGCAATTCCGCTGGGGCCACCTGCCGGCCCTGATCGATGTGCTGCTGGCCGAGAGCGGTATACCGCCGCATCTTCTGCAGCTTGAGATCACAGAAACCATCCTGCCGGAAGACCTTGAAGGGGCCCTGCAGCAGATGCGCTGGATCGCGGACCGTGGGGTGGCGCTGGCGCTGGATGATTTCGGAACTGGATACTCCTCACTGTCCTACCTGCGGGAATTGCCGCTGGACTGCCTGAAGGTGGATCGCAAGTTCGTGATGGATATGGAGCGGGACCAGAGCACCCGCCATATCGTGGAGGCCATCGTGGCCATGGCGCAGGCCATGGACCTGAAGGTGGTGGCCGAAGGCATCGAAACCCCGGCGCAGTGGGAAATCCTGAAGCGGCTGGGCGTTGAGGAAGGCCAGGGCTACCTGTTTGCCCGCCCGATGCCGGCGGAAGGTTTCGCCGAATTCATTCGACATGCGGCCAAGCCGGTCTAAACCCGATATAAACTTGATTTAGGAATGATGGCGGAAAGGGCAAGGGATACCTTGTCCTTCGCCGCTATTTTTCCAGCTGATCGACGGGGTTCAGGACCTGTTCGCCCTTACGTACCGCGAAATGCAGCTGCGGTGACCGGACATTGCCTGTCTGGCCGACGGTGCCGATCCCCTGCCCGCGCGTCACGCGCTGGCCCTGCTCCACGCCAATGGCATCCAGATGGGCATAGACGGTGACCCAGCCGCCATCATGGCGGATCAGCACCAGATTGCCGAAGGATTTCAGCTGATTGCCGGCATAGGCGACGATACCGTTTTCAGCAGCGGCCACGGCGGTGCCGCGCGGCGCACCGATATTGATGCCATCATTGCGCAGACCACCCGGCTTTTCACCGAATCCCGACAGGATGGTGCCGCGCACGGGCCAGAGG
>JAEMSB010000439.1 GCA_016463045.1 Niveispirillum sp. | reverse complement strand
GGGGGGATGGGGCTGGGTGCGGCGGCACGGGTCAGCCAGAGCGTGCCCAGATCATGCAGGCCTGTGCCTGGATCGATGACATGCGCGCTCTGGATGGACCAAAGGGGGCGACCGCCCGCATCCTGGATGATGGCGCGCACGGCATAGCGTTCGCCGGCCTTCAACTTGGCCGCCACCGCCGTCAGGCGGAAGCGCAGCGGCACCTGCTGTCCCGCCAGATCGATGCTCTGTCGGGCCAGCACGGGGGCGGCGGGATCGGCGGCCATGCCCGGTTCGGCCAGGGTGACCAGCAGCGTGGCACCGGCCGGCAGGGCGATGCGCTCGCGATAGGACAACTCACCGATGATGGTGACAAGCGGTCGGGCGGTGGATGAACTGGCCGGAACCGGCGCTGCCAGGGCAGGGGGCAGGACGGCGGGCAGGATCAGGCAGGCCCCCGCTGTCAACAATGCCATCCCATAGCAGCCGCGCCGCATGCTCTGTCCTGTTCCTGTCTGATCCGGGCGCCGATGATGCCGCCATGGCCGCGCGCATGCCAGTTTGAAATGCGGGCGGACCCCTGAATTCCGCCCCGGCTGCCCCCATCACGGGCGATTTCGCTGTACGCAGTCGCCGGCGGCGCTATTTCCGGTCAGCCGAAAACAGCTCGTACAGTGCGCCCCATCACCCCCCAATGACAATGGAGCAGGTGAATACGTATGCGTCGCAACGCAGCAAGCTTATGCATACGTATTTTCGCGCTCACCGATTTCGGGGTTTATAACTAAATTCGAAATGCGACATGGCCGGAACAATTGGGACCTTACGGGCCCCTTTGTCGGTGCCGACGGGAGGAAAAGGTGCCTGCATAAGAAATTGGCACCGGAATTCTTTGCCAGCCGAATAATCAAGGGCGGCCCTGCGGCATCCAATAAAGATCAAGGCCTGTTGCGGGTGAAGTTAGTCGTCGCGTCCGCTTGTCAGGGTTGTTGCGTGTTCGGACAAGGTCCCGGCATTCCCGCTGCGTAAAGTGGCGGGTTATGGGAGCTGTGTGCCCGGTCCGGACGAAAGTCGCTCGCGGTCAGGAACTGCGCCCCGAACGGGGTCAACAAAGAACAATGGCGTCGGTGACGCTTAGTCGATGGGGAGTGAGAGGAATGTCCAAGGTTCATCCAATGCGTTTCGCGTTGCTGGCGACGGTTGCCGGCACTGCCATGCTGACGGCCGGCGCCGCGTTCGCCGCCGATGACAGCATCGTGACCCAGCGCAGCGAGACCCAGGTGGCCCAGGCCGCCCCGGCCGCCGCCGCTCCCGCTGCTGGCGACGGCATGCTGGAAGAGATCATCGTTTCCGGCTTCCGCCAGTCGATCCAGGCCTCGATCGAGCAGAAGCGCAACGCCACGCAGATCGTGGAAGTGATCACCGCCGAAGATATCGGCAAGCTGCCCGACAATTCCATCGCGGAATCGATCGCCCGCCTGCCCGGTCTGGCGGCCCAGCGCGTCGATGGCCGTGCGTCGGTCATCTCGCTCCGCGGTCTCGGCCCCGACTTCACCGCCACGCTGCTGAATGGCCGCGAACAGGTGTCCACGGGCAATAACCGCGGTGTGGAGTTCGACCAGTATCCGGCCGAAATCTCGTCGGGCGTCGCCGTCTACAAGACCTCCCAGGCCAGCGTCATCGGCCAGGGCCTGGCCGGTACTGTCGATCTGAAGACCATCCGTCCGCTGGACTACAAGGAGCGTGTGGTCGCCGTCTCGGCGCGCAGCGAATATGTCACCAACGGCAAGTTGAACAGCGACAGCAAGGAGATCGGCTACCGCTTCTCCGGCACCTATGTCGATCAGTTCGCCAATGACACGCTGGGCCTGTCCATCGGCGTCAGCCACCTGAACCAGCCGACGCAGATCAAGTCGGCCCGCTTCTGGGGCGACGGCAACTATCCGCAGGCCACGCGCGGCACCACGGTTCTGACCAACATCCCCACGACCCCGACCTATATCATCGGCGGTGGTGAGTTCCGCGCCAATTCCCAGACGCTGAAGCGTACGGGCGTTGTCGCGACCGTGCAGTACGAGCCGACCGACAATTTCGCCACTTCGCTCGACTTCTTCTATTCGAAGTTCGACGATGTGCAGTATCAGCGCGGTGTGGAACTGCCGCTGTTCTGGTCGGGTGCCGTGCCGACGGCCACGACGGTTGAAAACGGTCTGGTCACCGCCGGCTCCTTCTCCGGTGTGAAGGGCGTTGGCCGTTCCGACATCCGCGAAACCCATGCCGACCTGTACTCCGCCGGCTGGAACGGCAAGTACACCAAGGACGCCTGGACGGTAACCGCCGACCTGGGCTACAGCTCGGCTGACCGTGAATCCTCGCGCTTTGAGGCCTATTACGGCACGGGCCGCGTCGGGACCGGTGCCACCGACACGATCGGCTACACCTCCACGCCGAATGATTTCGGCTGGCAGCTGACCAAGCGTCTGAACTATGCCGATCCCAACCTGATGCTGCTGACCGATCCGGGCGGGTGGTCCGGCGGTTCGATCAAGGGCCGGGTCAACGGTGTCGAGTATGATCTGGACCAGAACGGCTACCTGAACAAGCCGCATATCCAGGACGAGCTGTATACGGCCCGCTTCGACGTGAAGCGCGAGATCGACAGCAACGCGTTCAGCGCCGTGTCGGTTGGTGTCAACTACACCGACCGTACCAAGGAATATGAACAGCCCGAATGGTACATCGTGACCACGGCCAATGTTCAAAACCCGGCGGCACAGCGTTCCGTCGCCGTTCCGGCTGCTTCCGTGCTGAAGCCGACGGACCTGTCCTGGATCGGTCTGGGTGACACGCTGGCCTTTGATCCGCGTGATCTGCTGGCGCAGAATATCTACTCGCTGGTCAAGTGCCCGCGCCTGAACTGCGTCAATGATCTGGCCTACACGATCAGCGAGAAGGTCTGGACCGGCTATGCGCAGGTTGATCTGGATGCACAGTTGGGCGACACCGGCTTGACCGGCAATATCGGTGCGCAATATATCCGCACCGACCAAAGCTCGACCGCGCCCTTCATCTATCCGGACAAGACGTTCAAGCCCCTCACCGACGGCATCAAGTATAATAACTTCCTGCCCAATATGAACCTGATCTTCACCCTGCCGAACGAGGATCACAAGATCCGTCTGGCGGCAGCACGTCAGATGGCGCGGGCCCGACCGGATCAGTTGTCGGCTCTGTTCACCTATGGCTATGACCCGTCCAAGGCCGAAAACACGGATATCCGGTTCTCACCCTGGAGTGCTGATGACGACAAGAACGGCAATGCCAAACTGAAGCCCTGGATCGCCGACGCCATCGACGCCACCTATGAGTTCTACTTCGCCGATGCCGGCTATCTGGCCATCAACGGTTACTATAAGTGGCTGAAGACCTATATCTACCGTGAAACCACCATCTATGATTTCACGGGCCTGCCGACCGGCACCACCAATCCGAAGCTCCGCACGGGCTATTACAAGCGTCCGGTTAACGGCAATGGCGGCGATATCTACGGTCTGGAAGCCGCCTTGTCCCTGCCGTTCGACCTGATCAGCGAGCAGTTGGACGGTTTCGGTATCACCGGCAATGTCGGCTATACCAAGACCAGCATCACGCCCGACCCGTCGCAGCCGTCGCAGCCGATCCCCGGCTATTCGAAGTACACGGCCCAGGGCACGTTCTATTATGACAAGGACGGTTTCCAGGCCCGTGTCTCGGCCAACCACCGCTCCAAGTTCCTGGCAGAGGTCACCGGCTTCGGCCAGGGCCGCGCCAACCGCATGGCCAAGGGCGAGACGGTAATGGACGCCCAGGTGTCGTACGAGTTCCAGGAGGGCTCGTCGTTCCAGGGTCTGACCGTCATGCTCCAGGGCTACAACCTGACGAACGAGCCGTTTGTGGCCTATGGCCAGAACGACACCCGTCTGGTCGAGCGGTTTGAGGAGTTTGGCAGCCGTTATCTGCTGGGCGTCTCCTACAAGTTCTGATCCTGTCTCCCTCTGCCCCCGCCGGTTCCTGCCGGCGGGGGTTTTTCTATCGGGAACGGTATCGACTCTTTCCATAAGCAAACCTTGATAATCGCGCGGCCAGAACGAGTTTCCTTCCAAATCTGGAGGAATCCCCATGCACTGTCCTGAATGCGAGAAGATCAAGG
>JAEMSB010000438.1:1751-4175 GCA_016463045.1 Niveispirillum sp. | reverse complement strand
TACATGGCCCGTCCGGGGATCGACCAGATGCAGACCACGATGGGTACCGGCCCAGATGCGCCCATCCGGCGCCGTTGCAAGCACTCGGACCCGGTCATCGGCCAGGGTCGCGGCATCGTCGGGATCATGGCGGAAATGGGTGACCGCGCCGCTGCGCGGATCAAACCGGACCAGACCGTCGGTGGCCAGCCACAGTTCTCCATCGCGGACCAGGATGGCATGGATGGGCGATCCGGCCAGTGCGCCCGGCAGATCGACCTGTCTCACCTGCCCCGTTGCCCGTGAATAACGCGCCAGACCAAGCTGCGTGCCGATCCAAACGGTGTCCTCCCCTTCCTCCGCCAGGGACAGGACATTGGCGCGCGGCAGTCCCTGTCCTGGCGCGCCACCGGGCGGCAGTCGGACACGCCCGCCCGTGGCGGGATCGAGAATGTCGATGCCCTTGGTCTCAAACCCCAGCCAGACCTTGCCGTCCTGGGCCGCCAGGATGGAGCGCACCTGGGGCTCGCTGGGGCTGTCGGGATGGGAGGGAGAGGAGAAGATGGACAGAATGCCCTGATTGGCAGGGTTATGCACATTCACGCCCCCTCCCCAGGTCGCCACCCAGATCAGGCCGGACCGGTCCCGCAGCATGGCGCGCACGGCATCACTGCTGATGCTGGCCAGCACGGCGGGATCATGATGGATGGACCGCAGCACTCCAGTATCCAGATCCAGTTCCAGAAGCCCGCCGGGGTCGGTGGCGATCCATATACGGTCACGGATGTCGCCATCAACGCGCAGATCCTGAATGGCCCGGACCTGCGGGCGGTCGGCAATACGACCGTCGGCGCGGGCCATGTCATAGGATTGCGAGATGCCCGTTTCCAGATCGTGGCAGACAACGATGCCGCCCCGCGTGCCGATCCAGACGCGGCCCCGCGCGTCATCAAACAGCGTAGTGATGGACGCATCGGGAGGGATGCTGGGCAGCGACAGGACATCGTGCGCATCCTCAAACGCGCTGTTTCCCGGACGGCGCAGGGCCAACCCCCGGTCAGTCGCCACCCAGAGTGTGCCCTGCCGGTCGAACAGCAGGTCCAACACGACATTGCCCTGCAGGCCACCGGGCTCACCGCCATCTTGTATCTTGTAATTTTCCGCCGCCCCGGTATCGGCGTCCAGCCGGGCCAGACCGGAGCGCAGCGCGACCCAGATGTTCCCTTCCCGGTCTTCCGCGAAGCGGTAGGCCGTGGGGTGGGCCAAGCCACCCGGTCCCGCCGGATAGCGGGCAAAACTCTCCGTTTCTGGAATGAAACGGGCAACACCGCCATTGTTGGTGCCAATCCACAGCCGCCCCCGCTGATCAACATGCAGCGCGTTGACATAGCCGTCGGGCAGGGAGGATGGGTCACGGCTGTCCGGCTGAAACACCCGGAAACGGTAACCGTCGAACCGGGTGAGGCCAACCGGCGTGCCGACCCAGATGAAGCCGGCGCGATCCTGCGCAATGGCTGTGACAATATCGCTGGGCAGGCCGGCACCACGACCGATACGCTCAAAAAGCACCTCGGCCCTGTCGTTCCAGTAGCTGTCACCACCTCTATCTGGAACCGGGTCAGCCGCGTTTACGCTGCCAATCCCAAAGAGGATGCAGAGGAACAACACGGCAAGCCTGTGGAACCGACGCATGGCCGGCATCCAGCCGTGTGTTGGCCCAACCGCATTGCCCAAACCGCTCCTCCGCCTCAAATTGAGCAGAGATTACCATTTCCAGACGGAATTCACCATGCGGCTTCAGGTTGCGGACGGGACAACGGAAAATCCGTCGCGTCTATGGGCCATCAGCGATCTACATCTGTCCATGTCCGCCAACCGGGCCGGGATCGAGGCTTTGCCCGACCATGGTGCGGATTGGCTGATCCTGGCCGGCGACGTGGCGGAGAAGCCGGACGATCTGGCCTGGGCCTTCGATCTTCTGTCCCGCCGCTTCGCCCGCCTGATCTGGGTTCCCGGCAATCACGAACTCTGGACGGTCAAGGGACCGGACGGCGTGGTTCTGGCGGGGGAGGCCAAGTATCGGGCCATGGTGGATGTGGCCCGCACGCACGGCGTCGTCACGCCGGAGCACCCCTATCCCGTCTGGGAAGGGGCCGGCGGGCCGGTGCTGCTGGCCCCGCTTTTCTTAGGTTTCGACTATTCGTTCCGACCGCCGGAGATAAAGCTGGAAATCGTGCTGGAATGGGCATGGGAAAAGCGGCTGCGCAGTGCCGATGAGACGCGCCTGTTGCCCACGCCCTATCCGACGCGCCAGGACTGGTGCGCCGCGCGCGTCGCCTGGACACAGGCCCGGCTGGAGCGGGAGGTGCCGGCGGGCATGCGGACCGTGCTGATCAACCATTATCCGCTGCGCCAGGATCTGGTGACCCTGCGCCGCATCCCGCG
>JAEMSB010000438.1:0-1741 GCA_016463045.1 Niveispirillum sp. | reverse complement strand
CGCGACGGTGTGCGGTTCGAGGAAGTGTCCCTGGGCTATCCACGGCAATGGCAGCCCCATGGCCGCGGGCCCGACCGGGCCCTGCGGCTGGTGCTGCCTTCATAGCCAGAGGCCGGTGTCGGCGGCCGCAATGGCCCGCCCCTCCGCCATGCCGAACTGGATATAGTGCAGCAACGGGGAGGCCCCGGCGGCCGCCACATCCATATGGGTCGACAGATAGGTGGAAGTATCGAACCAGGCCGATGGGTCCCGCCCCTCCCGCCAGCCATAGGTAAGATAATGGGTGAGCGCGCTGTCGATGGCGCCCGTCCTGACCGCTGCGGCAACATCCGGATTGTGGGTCAGATACCAGCTGGGGCTGAACAAGGCCCCGAATTCCCGACCCTCGCGCTGGCCATAGCGGATGAAATGCTCCAGCCCGTCGGCATAACCGCCGGTACTGACCGCCGCCGCGACATCCGGGTTGTGCGACAGGTAATAGGTCTCGTCATACAGCCCCAGGGGCAGGCTGGTTGACGGGAACCCGGCCCGGCCCTCCGCCTTGCCATATTGCATGTAATGCTGAAGACCGGAGCGGTAGGCGCCCGTCTGCACGGCGGTGGCGACATCCGGGTTGGTAGAGAGATAGTAACTCTCACTGAACAGTCCGCCATCATAGTCGCGGTCAGCCGAGGCCGCCCGAAACTCCGCCCGGCCATATTGCAGGAAATGCTGATAGGCACTGCGCAGCGACCCCGCCTGCACCACCGAGGCGACGTCCGGATTGTGCGCCAGATAGAAGGCGCTGTCGAAGGTGGCATTGGTCAGGCGTCCTTCCGACTGACCGGAGAGGGCGTAATGGGCGGCACCGCTGCTGAACTGTCCGGCCCGCACGGCGGCCGCGACGTCGGGATTGGCGGCAAGATAGGCGGCTTCACTGAAACCGGTGACGCTGCCCGTATTCGCCTGAACACCCTGCGCACCGCTCAGCAGCACGACGCGGTCGGTGAAGCGCAGGGCCTCCACACCGCTCAGCAGGTCGATACCCAGCGCACCTGTCTTATCCGCCACGGAAATCCGGCCATCAGACAGTTGCGTGATGGTGACATTGGCGAAAATCGTGTCGAACCGCGCGACGTCGAACCCGTCGCCGCCGAAAAGCTGGTCACCGCCGGCCCCACCGACCAGCCGGTCATCGCCAATGCCGCCGCTGACCGTATCATTGCCGGCATCACCATAGAGCAGGTCGTTGCCGCCAAGGCTGCCTACGAAGTCATTGCCGCCGCCACCGCGCAGCGTATCGTCATCGGCACCCAGCGTGAAACTTTGCGCGCTGCCATCCCCGACGACGAAATTGGCACCGTTGCCCCCCGTCACGGTGACGGCACCGGTGATCACGGCAAAATCGACATCATCGACCTGCAGCTTTGACCCCGCCGGCAGACCGCTGGCATTGATGATCAGGGCCTCGCGGGTCGTGGAACCACTGCCCCCGGTGATGACAAGCGGCGTGCTGGAAAGGCTGGAGCTGGACTGAACCGGCGTCAGGGTGCGGACGACCAAGGCCGTGCCGCTGGCGGTCGAACTGGTGAAGTCCGTGACCGAGGCCAGGATGACACTATCGCCGCTGGCCGTGGTTCCGGTCAGGCCGCTGGTCAGTGTGGAGGCCGCCTGGGTGGAAGACACAGGGGAAGACCGCCCGGATGCGGTCAGGGAGACCCCCACCGGCAGCGTAACCGCCAGGATCGTTTCCGAACTGCCG
>JAEMSB010000437.1 GCA_016463045.1 Niveispirillum sp. | reverse complement strand
GCCCGGACGATATCGGCAAGACCGTCGCGGCCCTGGTTTCCCGCCTGCCCACCGGTGCGGCCCGCCTGCTCTATGGCGAGCTGGCTGGGGCGGGGGAGGCGAATGCCAAGATCGCCGTTGTCCGCCGCGCCCTGGTGGAACGGATCAACGCATCGCGTCAGCAGCATGGACGCCGGCTGTTCACGCAGCTTTTCGAGCCGTTCATCACGGCGGACATGGAAATGCTGCGCCCCGGCCATTCCGGCATCGGGGTGCTGCACACGGTCGATATCGGTGCCGTCTGGACCCAGGCGGCGGCGGGTCCGCTGGTCAAGCTGGCGGCGGAGATCGAGGCGAAACTACCCTCACTGGTGGCCGAACGACCGCTGGATCTGGTGCTGTCCCTGCCGGAAATCCAGGGATTGCAGGAACAGGCCCGGCGTGGGGTGCTGGAATGGCTGAGCGGTGATGCGGCCCGGCTGCACAAGGTGCTGGCGGCACTGAACAATTGGCGGGCCACGGAGTTGCGCCGGATGGGGGCGGATTTTACGCCGCGTTCCCTGACCACCGAAGACCTGATCACCCTGCGCGGTGCCCTGATCCATGGCGCCTCCCTGCGGCCCATCGCGCAGGCGGTGCTGGCCGATAGCGGGTCGGCGGAAACCATGGTGGAACTGGCCGGCAGCTTCGCGCTCCACCCGATCCAGTCGCTGACCACGCCGGAGGCGCGCATGGCGGCCTATCTGGTGCCGCTTTCGCTGCTGCACCGGCGGCGCGCCTATCGCTCCGTCGTGCCGTTCCTGCTGGATGGCTCGCCTGCGGTGCAGGCCCGCATCCTGGAGGCGATGGATAGCCATTTCGCCCGCATCTGCGCCCGGATTGGCAAGGAGGCGGGGATGCTGGCCGGGGCCGGACAGCCCATCAAGGGGCCGCTGGCCGCCACCACCCTGCGCCGGCTGGTGCTGGGCGAGGAACTGGGCCATCTGGACGCCATCCTCAGCATCTATGAAGAGTTTGAGATATTGGACGATCCGCGCCTGGGCGCCCAGGCGCGCGATTACATGGATCAGATGGTGAAGGCGGTGGAGCGTACGCTCTACCCCGCCCTGATCGACCGCTGTATCGCCGCGGGCCGCGCGGTGGAACGCGCCTTGCCGGACCAGGATGCGCTGGAATGGGCGCTGGGCCTGTGCGTGCGTTGGCGCAGCGTCATCGGCCGCGTCATGCATTGGGGCACGGGGCATAGCAATTTCAAGGAACAGGTTCTGGAACTGGCCAAGGCCGGTTTCCAATCGGCCCTGTCGGATCCGCGCGCCCTGTCCCCGTCCGACCGGCTGGGTCAGGCGGTACGCATGCTGCAAATCTCCAAGCCGCTGGGCGGCGGGGCGGAAGGGTGGATCACCTTGCTGGACAAGGGGCTGGTCCGCACGGTCAGTGACCGGTTGCGGCAGGAGGACCCCTTGCGCGATGGCGAGCGCGATCTGGCTGCCGCTCTGATGGTGCTGGTGCGTGACGAACTGCGCCGTACACGCCATTGGCGGGATACGGGGCTGGTGGCGCTTGACGAGCTGGCGCTGGCGGCGGGGCTTTAAGTCACCCGCGGATTAGGTCTTTTGGCCGGGTTTCCGCCTATCGATATTGTTGTATTTCCGAATAGTTTGAATTTTACCTATTCTTCTGGATACGCATCCTCCGGTGGTCCGTGACGGTCCAATCCCGTAGAGGTGGCGATACACAAAGAGTTCATTTTATTCCTTCCTGTTCAAAAAGTTAGTGCCGATCCGAAAGGCTCGGGTTTCTTCTCCTTTCCCGTCGCTTCCCCCCATCGACCAAGGTTTCCCCGCATGTCCCAGACGATCATTCCCGTCATCCTGTCCGGTGGCAGCGGTACGCGGCTATGGCCGCTGTCGCGAGAGCAGTATCCAAAGCAGTTCCTGCCGCTGGTCGGTGCGCGCAGCCTGCTGCAACAGACGGTGGAACGCTGCCTGGCTGCCGGTCTTGGCACACCCATCCTGGTGGGGGCGGAGGCGCATCGTTTCGTGCTGGCCGAACAGTTCCGCGACATGGGCGTCACCCCGCGTTCCCTGGTTCTGGAACCCGCCGCGCGCAACACGGCACCCGCCATTGCGGCGGCCACTCTGCTGGCGTGGGAGATTGACCCGGATGCGCTGCTGCTGGTCCTGCCCGCCGATCATGTGATCCGGGATGGGGTGGCCTGGGCGGCGGCCGTGCAGGTTGCGGCCAAGGCGGCGGCGCGGGGCCATCTGGTGACCTTCGGCATCAAGGCGGAAACGCCGGAGACGGGTTTCGGCTGGATCCGACCCGGCGCGGCGCTCGACGGGATCGACGGTGCCTTCAAGGTGGACCGTTTCGTTGAGAAACCCGCCCTGCCCAAGGCGGAGGAATTGCTGCGCGAGGGCTGTTCCTGGAACAGCGGTATGTTCCTGTTCGCGGCATCGGCCATGGTGGAGGAACTGACGCGGTTTGAGCCGGCCTTGCTGTCGGCGGTGGCGGCGTCGGTCGCGGGCCGGGCCAGCGATCTGGATTTCGTGCGTCTGGCCGCGGACGCCTTCAAATCCGCCCCGTCGGTCAGCATTGATGATGCCGTCTTTGCCCGCACCGACCGTGCGGCCACGGTTCCCTGTTCCATCGGCTGGTCCGATGTCGGGTCCTGGTCGGCGCTGCATGAGGTGGTGGAGAAGGATGGCGACGGCAATGCCACGCGTGGCGATGTCATTCTGCGCAATTGCCAGGGGTCCTACGTTCGCACCGATGGGGTGCTGACGGCGGTCCTGGGCTTGTCGGATGTGGTGGTGGTCGCAACGTCCGACGCCATCCTGGTCGCGCACAAGGATGCGGTGCAGGATGTGAAGGGCGTGGTCCAGAAGCTGAAGGCCGATAAACGCAAGGAGGCCGAAAGCCGTCCCCGCGTCTATCGTCCCTGGGGCTATTACCAGTCGGTGCATGCCGGCGACCGGTTCCAGGTCAAGCGCATCACCGTCAAGCCCGGCCACAAGCTGTCGCTGCAAAAGCATTTCCACCGCGCCGAACATTGGATCGTGGTCAATGGAACCGCCCTGGTCACCCGCGACGGGGAAGAGATCCTGGTCCGCGAGAACGAGTCCATCTATCTGCCGCTGGGCGCCGTCCACCGGCTGGAAAATCCCGGCAAGGTGCCGCTGAACCTGATCGAGGTGCAGTCCGGTTCGTATTTGGGCGAGGATGATATCGTGCGCCTGGAGGATACGTATGGGCGGGCGTGAAGAACCTCCGGGGTCACCGCCCGAAGTGCCGCTTCATCACCGCTTCCGCCGGCTTGCCCTGCAAGGTGAAGTCGGTGTCCTGCGGGCCGCCGGCGTCGGGATCGCTGAACCAGCGCCAGAGCAGGACATCGTGCAGCCCGTGGCGGGCAAGGGCGGTCAGCCAGTGATCCAGCACGCGGGCCTGCACATCCACATCGGGATGGGCGTCACGTTCTTCCGGGCTTTCCCAGGGTTTGGCCTGTCCGCCAGCGGCGCTGCGCAGGCCCAGTTCGCCGATCCAGAGCGGGCCTTGGCGGGCGAGGTTTGCCGCCAGGGTGTCGATGCGGCCCGCCAGACCGGCGTCATCATCGCCCAGCGGCGGGTAGAGGCTGATGGACGGGATGTCCAGCAGGGTGCGGAAGGGCAGGCGGTCCAGTTCGCCATCCCAATGGGCGACATAGGTCACGGTACCCCGGAACCGGCCCCGCACATCGGCAATGATGCTCGCCCAGGCGGGATCGCCGCTAACGCCGCGCAGTTCGGTCCCCAGGGCCAGCGCATCGGCCCCTTCCTCCTGTGCCAGACCGGCAAG
The DNA here is from genome assembly GCA_016463045.1 of Niveispirillum sp. Classification (GTDB taxonomy): domain Bacteria; phylum Pseudomonadota; class Alphaproteobacteria; order Azospirillales; family Azospirillaceae; genus Niveispirillum. The sequence continues at coordinate 384 of JAEMSB010000437.1, read as the reverse complement.
GTCGAGAAGCAGCGCGCGGTAGCGGTGCAGCCATTCCGCCTGATCGGCAGCGTCACTGAATTCAATGGCCCCGGCCCAGGTCTGCGGTACCCAGACATGGGGCTTCACCAGCACCCTCAAACCCAGGCCCCGTGCCTGCCGGATGCCGGCGCGCAGTTGATCCAGGCTGACGGCGTCGCCCAGCACGATCTTCGGATCGGCGGGGGCCGACTGCCACAGGAACGGGATCAGGGAAACGGTATTGCCGCCCAGACCGCGCAGATGGCGCAGGGAGCGTTCGCAGGCTGCCGAACCCAGCGGCGCGTCGGGCGTTGCGATCAGGTTCACACCCCGCCAGGGCGGCGCACCGGCACCCGTGCAAGCCGTCGGCAGCAGGCCCAGCCC
>JAEMSB010000436.1 GCA_016463045.1 Niveispirillum sp. | reverse complement strand
CCATCCCGCTGCTGCTTTTGTACGAGGTCTCGGTGTTCATGGCGCGGCGCATTGAAAAAAGCCGGGCGGCGAAGGATGCAGCGGCGGGTGTGTAAGCCCGCCAAATTCAGGCCCTGACCTGAATTTTGTCTTCTGAGGTAGAAAACCATACCACTCTGGCAATCCATTTTCCTTTGATGTAGGAAGTTTCCATCGGGGATCATGGAGGCGACGGCGTCGGCTGTTGCAACCAGTGGGGGCAAGCATGGGTTTGTGGCGTCTCTGCTTCGTTGTGCCGGTCTTTGCACTTGCCGCCAGCCTTTCAGCCCAGGCGCAGACGACAGTCCAGCAGGGGACCTATACCCACCCCAAACGGGCGGAATGCGGGCGCGACCTTCCGTCATATCCGTTAAGAGAGCGCGATAACTGGACCGAAGGTTGGGTTGATTTGCGGTTCGATGTCACCGCCGAGGGCAAGGCCCGGGATGTGAGCGTCGATTATCAAATGGGCCGGGGCGATTTCGCCAAACATACCGCCAAATGGCTGGAGGGGTGCCAGTTCGAACCGGCCAAGCGCGATGGTACGCCGGTGGAGGCACGCAACCAGTATCAGCGTTTCTATTTCCGCATTGAGTCGGCCAATCCCGGCGCCAGCCCGGAGATTATCCGGCGGCTGCGCGCCGTTGACGCCTTGCTTGAACAAGGCAAGGCGGATGAAGCCATGGCGGAACTGGACACGGCCAGCAAGGACAGCCGGTTTCTTTATGAGATGGTCCACATCATGGCCCGCCGGGCACAGGCCATGGCCGTTGCCGGCAAGGTCGATCTGGCCATCCTGTATCTTCAGCAAGTGCGATATAGCGATAGCTTTCTCGGTCCCCGCGAACAGGGCTGGGTAAGGCGGCTGACATTGCGTCTGGCCCTGTCACAGGGCCTCTATCACGATGCCGTGGACGCTGCCGAGACGATCAAGAATCTGGGTGAGAAGGATGCCGACAAGCCTTTGACATCGGCGTTGGAGCGTCTGCGCAAGGCTGTGGAGGATGGGACACCGTTCGGTGTCGACGGTCGCATCCCATCGGAATGCCGTCCGGAAATCTGTTCAGCGGAGCAGCCATCCTGGCGGTATCGTCCCGTCCGGCGCACCATCTCGCTGACCGATATCAAAGGCGAGTTGGATCGGGTTGAAGCACGATGCGATGCCCGCACCTTCAGCGCCAAGGCCGAACCGGATGTGACCTGGACCATTCCCGCCAGTTGGGGCGAATGCAGCGTCAGCATCTTCGGCACGCCCGGCAGCACATTCCGCATCATTGATGAGAATGTGTGACCTTACCCACCCGCCGCCGCCACGGCGGTGCGGGTGGAGATCGTCAACGGTGCCGGCAGCGCGTCCAGCGTGAACCAGCCCCAGTCTGACATAGCGTCGGGTTCCATCACCCTGGGTTCCCCCTGCACGATGCGGGCGCGGTGGACGGGGTTGACCCAGTGGCTGGGTCCGGTGGGATCAATCTGGTCCACGACGCAGAGCAGACCAGTCAGTTCGATGGTGACCCCCAGTTCCTCTGCTATTTCGCGGCGGATCGTGTCGGGGACGGGTTCCAGGAAATCGACCTTGCCGCCGGGCAGGCCCCAATGGTCTGCCTCCGGATTGCGGCGGCGTTTGACAAGCAGCAGACGGCCCTGCCCGTCAGTGATGAAGGCGCCGCAGCCCACACGGATGATGGTCATGAGATTATCCTTTACCGCATCGGCACGCTGGTGCGTTTGGCAACCGTGCGCAATGTGAAGCTGGACCTTACCCGCGCCACGCCCGGCAGGCGGGTCAGGGTCTGGGTGTGCAGGCGTTCATAATCGCTGCCATCAGCGACAACCACACGCAGCATGAAATCGGCATCGCCGGCCATCAGATAACATTCCATCACCTCCGGGCATTCCATCACCTTGGCCTCAAACGCGCGCAGGTCCTGATCCTGCTGCCGGTCCAGTGTAATCTGGACGAAGACGGAAGTTCCGCGACCCAGGGCGGCGGGGCTGACCAACGCCACATAGCCCTCGATCACGCCCTCATCCTCCAGCCGTTTCAGGCGGCGGTGACAGGCGGATGGGGACAACCCGACATGGTCAGCAAGGTCGGCAACGGAGATGCGGCCATCGGCCTGCACCTTTATCAGAATCTTACGATCAATGGCGTCAAGGTCGATTGGCCGCATAATCCACCGCATATGCCGAATTTTATGCACGAAACGTCGAAATAGGGCCATGCCAAACCCGGTCTTTGCAAGGACATTCGGTGGGGTTCGGGCGTATTCTCTTCTCACATCCGAACAGGGAGAAAAAACATGCTCATCGGCGTTCCGAAAGAGATCAAGAATCACGAATATCGCGTCGGTCTGATCCCCGGCAATGTGCGTCAGCTGACCGTCCATGGCCATCAGGTGATCGTCCAGAAGGACGCCGGCACCGCCATCGGTCTGACCGACGATCTGTATGTCGCCGCCGGCGCCACCATCGTGGACAGCGCCGAAGAAATCTTCGCCCGCGCCGACATGATCGTGAAGGTCAAGGAGCCGCAGCCGGTCGAATGCAAGATGCTGCGTCCCGGCCAGGTCCTGTTCACCTATCTGCATCTGGCGCCCGATCCGGAGCAGACCAAGCTGTTGCAGGAATCAGGTGCCATCTGCATCGCCTATGAGACCGTGACCGACCGCAATGGCGGCCTGCCCCTGTTGGCCCCGATGTCGGAAGTGGCTGGGCGCATGTCCATCCAGGCCGGTGCCCACTGCCTGGAAAAGTCCTATGGCGGCATCGGCATCCTGCTGGGCGGCGTGCCCGGCACGCCCCCGGCCAAGGTCGCCATCATCGGTGGCGGCGTGGTCGGCACCAATGCCGCCCGCATGGCCATGGGCCTGGAAGCCCATGTCACCGTTCTGGACAAGTCGCTGGATCGGCTGCGTCAGCTGGATCAGCAGTTCGGCCGCCGCCTGAACACCGTCTATGCCAATGTCGAAACCATCGAGCAGGCCGTTCTGGAAGCCGATCTGGTCATCGGCGCCGTTCTGGTGCCGGGTGCGGAAGCCCCGAAGGTGGTCAGCCGTGAACTGGTGAGCCGTATGAAGAAGGGTGCGGTTCTGGTTGACGTCGCCATCGATCAGGGCGGCTGCTTTGAGACCAGCCACGCCACCACCCATGCCGACCCGACCTATGTGGTCGATGGCGTGATCCATTATTGCGTGGCCAACATGCCGGGTGCGGTCGCCCGTACCTCCACCTTCGCCCTTAACAACGCCACGGCCCCGTTCGTGTTGGCCCTGGCCGACAAGGGCTGGGTCAAGGCGCTGAAGGACGATGTGCATCTGCGCAACGGCCTGAACGTCGCCAAGGGCCAGCTGACATATCCCGGCATCGCCCATCTGGGCGCGGTGGTCAGCGCCGACAGCGTTCTGGGCTAAGCATTGTATGGGCGGTTCTGGTCCATCGGAACCGCCCCGCCCACCAAGAAAGAAGGCCGGGTCCTGTCACGGGACCCGGCCTTTTCCATGGCCCCCTGTGTAGAGGCGTGGGAAAGCTGAATTACGGTGCGCGTTCGGCCACCTGAACCGATGATGCGCGTGCAGCGCGAACGGCGCTGGCATAATCCAGACGCACCGCCGTCAGATCATAGGCGCTGCGGCTAAGCCGGCTCGCGATCATGGCCTGCTCGGACTGCGTCAGGCTTGCGCGCGAGGCGCGCAATTCCCGATGCAGGCAATCCTGATAGTCGGCCACGGCTGCCGCATAGGCATCAACGGCCCGTCCCTGCTGTTCCACCGGCTTGCCATCCAGGCCGGGCGCCGGCACGGCGGCGCAGACGCGGTCCAGACGCAGGCCCAGATCATCAGCGGGCGCGGCATGGGCAGGAGCGGACAGAACGGCAGCCAGCAAAAGGGCGCCGATGGGCAGAACATTCTTCATGATAGGTCTCATCGCATGCACTGGCACGGGGCTTGTCGCCCCCTTGGCATCGGAGAGTTATGACGCAGTGAAGGATCAGGAGCTGTGACGATGCCCACAGAACCATTCGGCCCTGGTCATTGCTGGCATACCCGTGACGCGGTTCGGACGGGATGGTCGGGGCATCAATCATCGTCCCACATTGCCGGGGATGGCGGCAGCAGCGGGGTTAATCCCCGGCCCCTGCCCTCGATGGAAACCCGCCCCTTGTTCCAGGTTGCCCGCCTGC
>JAEMSB010000435.1 GCA_016463045.1 Niveispirillum sp. | reverse complement strand
TTCCACCCGCACGCGGGTGCCGGTGACCGACACCTGCACGACCTGCGCCGCAATCGACTGAAAACTGTTCCAGATGGCGATACCCAGGCCGGTCCCCGGTGGAAGGGGCCGGCCCCAGCCGGCGGCACGGGCGGCGGCGTCCAGCACGCGCAGCGCGCGCGGATTGCTGGCCAGCAGCCGGCGGCGATAGCTGAGCGGGTCCTGTCCCGCCACCTGCGCCAGTTCATCCACGAAACACTCGAAGAAGAAGGCGCCCTGCGTGCTGCCCGGTGCGCGCCAAGGGCCGTTGGGCACGGGCAGGCCGCCATCCTCCATGGTCGTCAGGGGGGATGGCAGGTAATAGCTGGGCTGATGGTCAGGCTGTGTCGGCCCGCCCGTTGCCATGGAAACCCAGACGCCACCCGATGCCGGTACCGTATGAGTATGGATGGCGACGGGCATGCCATCGGCCCCCACCCCAGCGGTGATGCGGCAGGCCGTGGCGGGGCGGTAACGGCCCTGGCACAGATCCTCCTCCCGCGAATAGATCAGCTTCACCGGGGCCGCCACCTGCTTCGACAGGAAGGCGGCATAGCCGACATAGTCGTTCAGGTACCGCCGGCCAAAGCCGCCGCCCGAGACCAGCGTCTCCGCCTCCACCTTGTCCTCTTCCATGCCGGACAGGCCCGCCAGGATGCGGCGGACGGAGGTGGGGAACTGGCTGCCTGTCCAGGCCCGCGCCTTGCCGGGGCTGAGGTCGATGGTGGCTGACATCGGCTCCATCTGGGCATGGGCCAGGGCCGGCACGACATAATCCCAGGACAGGACCTTCGCCGCCCCTGCCATGGCGGTATCGTGGCCGGCCCGGATTGCGGCCTCATCCTCCTTCTCCCCCTTGCGGATGGAGCCGGGGTCGGACAGCTTGCCCGTGATCGTGTCGATCATGCCCTTGGTGTCGAGATTGTCCTTGCCCTGCGCGTCCCAGACAGGGAACAAGGCCAGCAGCCCCTGGCGCGCCGCCCACCAATGGTCGGCCACCACCGCAACTGCATCGACCAGACGCAGGGGCTGGTCGGAACCGGGGATGGGGATGGACACATCCTTCACCACCACCACATGCCGGACGCCGGGAATGGCCATGGCCGGGGCGGGGTCAACATTGACCAGCTTTCCCCCGAAGACCGGGCATTGCATCAAGGTGGCGGACAGCAGGCCCGACAGCTTCACATCCGTGGCATAGACGGCACTGCCATCCACCTTGGCCGCGATATCCTTGCGCATCACACCCTGGCCCAGCAGGGTCCAATCGGCCCGTGACAGGGGTATGGGATCGGCGGGCACGGGCAGGCGGGCTGCCATGTCAGCCACGGCGCCATAGGCAACGCGGCGCCCGCTGGGCCTGTGTTCGACATGGCCGGCAATGGCCCGGCATTCAGCCGCCGGCACGCCCAGCATGCGGGAACCGGCCATCACCAGCATCTCCCGCGCGGCGGCACCGGCACGGCGCAGCTTGTCCCACTGGCTGCGGATCGACGAACTGCCGCCGGTCCAATGGCTTTTGCCATCGGCCATGCCCATGGCGTCGACCAGGGGGGCGGTCTTCACCGTAACCCGGTCCCATTCCACGCACAGTTCATTGGCCAGCAACTGCGCCACGCCGCTGAACCCGCCCTGCCCCATTTCCTGGGCGTTGGAGTAGAGGGTGACGGTGCCGTCCGTGCCGACATGCAGCCAGTTATTGATGGTCGCCCCCTGTCCGGGGGCAGCGACGGCCACGATGCTGAGCGGCATCAGCCCCAGCGTCAGACCGGCCCCGGCGGCGGAAAACAGCGTGCGGCGCGACAGTGAAACAGCCATGGTCCCCTCCCCCCGCTTCAGGCCGGTGCCATGCCGGCGGCGCGGCGGATGGCACGGCGCACGCGGGGCAGGGTGCCGCAACGGCACAGGTTGGTCATGGCGGCGTCGATCTGCGCATCGGTCGGGCGCGGGGTTTCGCGCAGCAGGGCATCGGCAGCCATCAACATGCCGGACTGACAATAGCCGCATTGCGGCACCTGTTCGGCGATCCAAGCCTGTTGCAGCGGGTGGGTGCGGTCGGGCGACAGCCCCTCCACCGTCGCCACCTTCTGTCCCGCATATTGCTCCATGGGGAACTGACAGGACCGTACCGCCTGTCCGTCCAGCAGCACGGTGCAGGCGCCGCACTGGGCAACGCCGCACCCATATTTCGTGCCCGTCAGGCCCAAAAGGTCGCGCAGCACCCATAGCAGCGGCATGTCGGCAGAGGCGTCCACGCCATGCCGCTGCCCGTTCACATCGATCTCATATCGCATTCCAACCACCCGGTCACATCGTCGCCGGTAGGCCCGGCGGGTCGGGATGGAAGGTGGCGAAAGCCAGGGAAATCGGGAAGTCCGATGGTCCGACGGCATCCCGATGGAACGCCGATATTGTGCCGATCAGCGCTCTACCATCCGCACATCAACAATATCGACCAGGGTGCCCAGATACTTCCCAATGATCAGGCGCCCGTCGGGGTCCAGGGCCAGGGAGGATTTGTAGAGCGCGTCGGGAAGGTCGGCCACGGCGCGCAAGGGGCCGCCATCGGCGGGCAGCAGCATGATGCGCGCCTGCCCATTGCCCGGCCGGTCGATCAGATAAACTCCGTCCGGCCCCACCACCCAGCTTTCATTGTCATAGGCGCTGGGCAGGTCGGCCACCTTTTCCACCTGTCCGCCATCGGCGGGTTGCCGCCACAGCCCATCCTCCCCGTCACGCACCATGTAGAGCCAGCGGCCATCGGCACTTTCCTTGGCCACGCGCCACCCGGCCTCACTGATCGGCATGGCCTGTTCATAGGGCGGGCGCGTGATCCAGATGCGCCATCCCTCCAGCCGGTTGGATGCGAAATACAGCCGCTGCCCGTCGCGCGACCAGGCAGGCGCCCGATCCTCCGCCCCCGGATCGGCGGCCACACGGCGCAACCGGCCCGACCCGCGATCCAGGACGAACAGGCCGGGCGCGCCATCGACCACCGACACCAGCGCCAGCCGCCGCCCGTCGGGCGCCCAGCGCGGGGACTGGGTGAACGGTCCGGCAAACTGCGTCACGGGGGACGGTGCCTGTCCCGGATCGGCCACCCAGATCTCGAACATGCCCGACCGGTCGGACGCGAAGGCCACCGCCCCATGGCGGCTGACATCGGGGTCCCAGTCCAGGCGGTTGCTGGGCGGCACCACAGGCTCCGTCCCGCCATCCGGCAGCAGGCGCAGCAAAGTAGATCGGTTGGTCCGCACCTCTGCCGCCACCCGGTCGCCACCGGCCCCGATACGGCCCAGCTGGTTCAGGCCGGGGGCGATACGCAGCGGTGGGGCCTTGCCCTCGGGATCGACCCGCCACAGGCCGAAATCGCCGGCCCGGCTGGAGGATGTGTAAAGCCAGCGCCCATCGCCCGACCATTCCAGCCCGTGCAGCTTTCGCCCATCCGCCGTGACCTGCCGTTCTTCGCCGGTCGCCAGATCGCGCACGATGACATCGGACACACCGACCGCCCGGTGGCGCATGAAGGCCAGACGCTTACCATCGGGCGAAACGACCGGGTCACCATCGCCATTGATGCCAGCGGGCGGGCTGGTCAGCGGCATCGGCGTCCCGGCATCGGCCCCGGACAGGGCGACGGACCACAGGCGGGCGGGTTCGGCGGCACTGGCCTTGTCGGCAAAGATCAGATGGTCAGCATCGGCCCAGGCGGGTTTCACCTCCCGAAAGGTCGTGCAGCTGGCCACCAGCCGTTCCGGCCCCGACGGAACGGGCCGCACGAACAGCTGACACGGTCCCGACGCCGGGACCCGGACAAAGGCGATGCGCCCACCATCGGGCGACCAGGCGGGCGACAGATCATGGGCCGGATCATCGGTCAGGCGGACAGGCGTGCCACCCGACAGCGACTGCACCCAGATATCAAACCCCTGGCCGGCCCGGTCCGACGCATAGGCGATCTGGCCGCCGCCCGGACTGATCGCGGGCTGCACCTCCTGCCCCGGATCGGTGGTGACGGGGGTGACCTGGGCCATGGGCGGCGCATCATCCGCGCGGTTCAGCAGCAGGGCGGTGCCCGCAATGGACAAGGTCAGCAGCAGGGACAAGCCGGCCCAGAGATAGGGCATGGACCGCCGGGCCTGTGCGGGGACCGCAGCGACCGCCGCCGGCTCCTCCACCACCGTTTCCGCCC
>JAEMSB010000434.1 GCA_016463045.1 Niveispirillum sp. | reverse complement strand
GGGGCATGGATGCGCGGAGATAAGGCGGCATTGGCCGGCTGGGGTCGTTTTCTGGCAGACCACGATATCGCCCTGTTTGCTGTGGATTATCGGCGGGCCACCAACGGCCCGGTTTTCCCCGGCAATGCCCGTGACGTCCGCGCGGCCTTGCTGTTCCTGGCGGAACAGGCGGAAAGCCTGGGCCTGGATGCTGCACGTATCGCCATCCTGGGGGCGTCTGCGGGTGCCCATCTGGCCGCCCTGGTGGCGTTGGCCGGCGACCGGGAGCCGTTGCGCACCGATGGGGTGCCGCTCATGCCCAGCCTGCGGGCGCTGGTCGGTATCTATGGCGTCTACGATCTGTTCAGCCATTGGCAGGCTGATCTGGCCTTCAATGCCGGACATGGGCGCGATGCTGCCAGCCGGATGTTGGGCAGTGATCCGTATGATGACCCTCTGCTTTATGCCACGGCCTCGCCCCTGCGACAGATCCGGCGGGTGGATAATGGTCTGCCGGTACTGCTGGCCTGGGGCACCCACGACACGGATGTGTTGCCGGCCCAGAGCGAGGCCATGGCGCTGGTCCTGAAACAGGCGGGTTTCAATGTCCGTCAGCGCCCGGTGGAGGGGGCTACCCATTTCTGGTTCAGCGAGCAGGACCCAACCGAGGCAGGTAGCTTCAGCGCCCAGTTAGCCCCGGACCTGCTGCGTTTCCTGCGGTTGCATCTGCGGGGGAGGGATGCATGACAGCCAATTATGATGTTGCCATTGTGGGCTGTGGCCCGGTGGGTGCGCTGGCGGCCAACTTCCTGGGCAAGGCCGGCATACACACGCTGGTCGTGGATCAGGCGGCAGTCCTGCATCCGCTGCCCCGGGCCGTGCATATTGACCATGAGATGGTTCGACTGTTCCAGGATGTGGGCCTGACCGACAGTATTCTGCCCTTGATGCGGGATACGGACGGGCATCTGCATGTCGGGGCCGATGGTGGTGTGATCCGCTATATGGGTACAGCCGGACAGGCGCGTCGGTTCGGCTGGTCCAACGACTATTTCTTCTATCAGCCGGAACTTGAGGCCGCGCTGCGGGCCGGGTTCGCGCGGTTCGACAATGTGGACCTGCGCCTGGGCTGCCGTTTGACCGGGCTGTCCCAGGATGGGGGACAGGCGCTGCTGACCCTGACTGACGAGGGTGGCGAGCAGACTGTCACCGCACGCTATGTCATTGCCAGCGATGGGGCCAGCAGCCCGGTACGCAAGCTGCTGGGCGTGCGGCTGGATGACCTGGATTTCGAGGAACCCTGGCTGGTGGTGGATGCAGAGGTGGAGGGGCCGCTGTCCTTTCCCCCCGTCGCCGGACTGCCCCCGCAGGCCGATCTGCAGCGCCTGTCGGTGATGATGTGCGATCCACGGCGGCCAGCAACCATCGTGCCGGGGCCGCGCAACCTGCGCCGCTGGGAATTCATGCTGCTGCCGGGGGAGGATGATCAGGACATGATGCAGCCTGACCGGGTGGCGGCTCTGCTGACCCCCTGGGTGAACGGGGTGCCGCACAGAATTGTGCGTGGCGCTACCTATCGCTTCCACGGTCTGGTCGCTGAACGCTGGCGTGTGGGCCAGGTGTTCCTGGCCGGTGACGCCGCCCACCAGACGCCACCCTTCTTCGGCCAGGGTATGTGCCATGGCTTCCGCGATGTGGCCAATCTGGCCTGGAAGCTGGGTCTGGTGTTGCGCGGACTGGCGCCTGACCAGCTGCTTGACCTGTATCAGCCGGAGCGGGAACCGCATGTACGCGGCGTCATCGGCGCTGCCGTGGCTGCTGGCCGTTATATCTGCGTTCTGGATTCGGATCAGGCGGCCGCACGCGACCGGGAAATGCGGGCACGCATGGCGGACGGGCCGCCGCGTACAGCAGCCGACCTGATCCCGGCAATTGAAGGCGGCATTGTCCGGCCCGGTGCCGGTCAGCGCTTCATCCAGCCGCGTGTCGGCCTCGCGGATGGCAGCAGCCAGCTTCTGGACGACATTACGGGTGGCGGGTGGCGGTTGATCCTGCGCCGGGATGTTGCCGTCCCTACGCTTCACCCCGCCTGGGCCGCGCTGGCCGGACGCGTATGGGCCGCAGGACAGGATGGCACCAGCGATCCGGACGGGCATTTGGATGGCTGGTTCACCACCAACGGGGTGGTGGCGGTGCTCTTGCGCCCAGACTTCTACATCTACGGCACGGCGGTGGACACCGCCGGTATCGCGCCGCTTGTGGCGACGCTGGCCGCTGATCTGACACTATCAACGGTTAAGGGGGCGATATGGGGGACGTGAATATCCTGGGCCTGACCCAGGCGGAAACCATCATCCATATCGCCCTTGAACATGCAGCCTCACGGAACATGGCCCCGCTGGCTGTCATTGTCCTGGACGCAGGCGGACACCCATTGGCACTGGCGCGACAGGATGGCGCCAGCCCGTTCCGCTTCGACATTGCACGGGCCAAGGCGGCGGGAGCCATCGGCATGGGGGTGGGTTCGCGTACGCTCGCCACCCGCGCCAGCCGCAATCCGACCTTTTTCGCAGCACTGGGATCGGTGCTGTCGGGCCAACTGGTGCCGGCGGCAGGCGGCGTTCTGGTTCGAACGGCGGACGGGCTGCTGCTGGGGGCGGTTGGCGTTTCCGGCGACAGCTCCGACCTGGATGAAGCCTGCGCGCTGGCCGGGATCGCGGCTGTCGGGCTGCTGGCCGATCCCGGCGCTTGAACCTGATCGGGGGACTGATCCATGGAATTACGTAGCATCGAACTGGAACTGCCCGACCCTGTCGGGGCTGGCCGTTTCCTCACGGAGATATGGGGATTGGGTGCGGTGGCAGCCGGGCCTGATCCTGACCGCGTCTATCTGCGGGGGTCGGGGGATCAACCCTATCTGGTGGGGCTGTATCGGGCTGACCATACGCTGGTGCGGTCCGTCACCTTCCTGGCGGATGAATGGGAACTGGCCGCCGTGTCGGCGCGGGCAGCAGCACAGGGCGTATCCGTCGTGCCAGCTGACAGTGACGATCCCGGTGCGGGCAGGGGACTTCTGGTCACCCTGCCGGATGGTGCGGTGATCCGCCTGCTGGCCGGGGCTGCGGGTGTCGAGCCCTTGCCCCATGTGCCTGACCGTGCCGTACGCCTAACGCATGTCGTGCTGAACGCCGTGGATGCAGAGGCAACGGCACGCTTTGCCGAGGATATCCTGGGTTTCAAAGTATCGGACCGGACGAAGGGCATGGTCTTCGTGCGCTGCAACCAATCGCACCACTCCATCGCCTTTGCTCGTGCAGGCTTTGCCTCGCTCAACCATATCGCGTTTGAGATGGCGGATATTGATGCCGTGATGCGCGGCATCGGGCGGCTGCGCGATGTCGGCATGGTGCCCGCTTGGGGACCAGGCCGCCATGGGCCGGGGGCCAATGTCTTCGCCTATTTCATCGCCCCGTTCGGCGCGGTGGTGGAGTTCTCAACCGCTGTGGAACTGGTGGGCGAGGATTACCCGACGGGATCGCCGGAAGATTGGACCTGGCCCCCTAATCGTATCGATCAGTGGGGCATTTCAGGCAAGGACATGGCCGCTCTCGGCATTGCGGAGCGTACTTTTCGCTTTCGCCGGACCTGACCGTTACAAGGAATAATCCAATGCGATTGATCAGTTTCCTTTACGATGGCGTGGCCCGTTTCGGGACGCTTACCGGTGATCGGGTGGCCGATTTCACGCCCCTGGCCCCAGCGGGTGTGGTTGACCTGAAATCCGCGATTGCCGCCGGTGTACTGGCTGATCTGGCCGCCAAGGTGTCGTCATCGTTGGCATTGGCCGAAGTCACCTTGCTGCCTGTGATCCCCAATCCGGGCAAGATCCTCTGCGTCGGGCATAATTACGAAACCCACCGGCAGGAAACCGGGCGTGCCAAGGTGGCCAATCCGTCCATCTTCACCCGCTTTGCCGACACGCTGGTGGCTGCCGGTCAGCCAATCCTGCGGCCCCGCCATTCCACCCACCTGGATTATGAGGGTGAACTGGCAATCGTTATTGGTACGGGCGGACGCGATATCCCAGCTGAACACGCGCTGGACCATGTCGCCGGGTATGCTTGCTTCAATGATGCTTCTGTGCGGGACTGGCAGTGGCATACGCAGCAATTCACGCCGGGGAAGAATTTCCCTGCCACGGGTGCCTTCGGACCCATCCTGGTCACACCGGA
>JAEMSB010000433.1 GCA_016463045.1 Niveispirillum sp. | reverse complement strand
GTCCTGCCCTCCTGGTATCAGACGGGGTTGGCACGGGTGGGGGCCGTACTGGCGGTTCTGGCCATTCTGGGTCTGGTGATCCAGGCCCGGACGGCGGCCCTGAGGCGACAGCGGCGCTGGCTTGAACAGTTGGTGGCGCAGCGCACGCAGGATCTGGTGGACGTGAATGCCGAACTGGAGCGGCTGGCCAGCACCGATGCCCTGACCGGCCTTCTGAACCGCCGCCGTTTTGATGAGGCGGGATTGGCGGAAATGGATCGTGCCCAGCGCTATGGCCGACCGTTCAGCCTGCTGCTGGTCGATCTGGACCATTTCAAGCTGGTGAACGACACGTTCGGCCATAATGCCGGCGATGCCGCCCTGCGCGCGGCGGCACAGCGCGTGCTGGCATCGGTGCGCACCACCGATATTGTCGCCCGCTATGGCGGAGAGGAACTGGCGGTGCTGCTGCCCGAAACGGACGAGGCGGAGGCGCGTGTCGTGGCCGAGCGCATTCGTGAAACGGTCGGCGCGCGGCCCGTGGAACATGAAGGCAGCGTCATCGTCCTGACAGCCAGTGTCGGCGGCGCCCAGTATGGGGCGCAGGACAGCGATCTGGCCCGTCTGATCGGTCGGGTCGATACAGCCCTTTATCGTGCGAAACAGGCGGGCCGCAACCGGGTGGCCTTCAGCGAGCGTGATGTGGGCCGGGGGCAGCAGCCGGCGCCGGCAACCATCCATCATTAACCTGACCTACTCCATGGGCGGTAATCGCTGCCTGTCTTTTTCAATAAGTCCATCTAATAAAGGCTGTGTTATGGACCCAGCAACTCATTGTGGGACACTCGATTTGATTGCTGACACCGCCATCGTGCCGCCTTCTGCAGACATGGCTGAGGCCTTTGAACTTTTGCGCCATGGACGTTGGGCTAATGGGTGGGCGCGATTTGAGTCACGCCTGTCTCTCCCGGAGTTCATGGAGATGAGGGATTACATAGACGGGGTGGAAAGGTGGAAAGGGCAGGTGGCCGAGAACCTCTTTATCTGGTTGGAACAGGGCGCCGGTGACCGTGTTCAGGTACTGCGTTTTCTCGGGGCTGCCGCATCAAGGGTACAGACACTTTGGGTGCGCGACCATTTGAGCATAGCCGACTTGGCGTCCCTTTGCATCCCAAGCCTGCCGGGCAATATCGAATGGATCGTGCCCGGTGAAACGCGGACAGCCATCGGCAGGCAGCTGCTTTGGGTTCCGGGCCTATCTCTACCGGCCCATTTTAGCCAGCATTGGTCCGCCCCATACCTGCGCACGACGGCACCACCGGAGATCGGCACTATTGGGCTTTGCTGTTTCGGTAACCGCGAGAACAAGCTGGACCCTGTGCGCTCTTTAACAACTGAGGCGGCTGGCAGGCTGAACGCATTATTGACATTTATCGGGTACAAGGTCGTATCCCTGCATGGCAGCGACAATGCCGACAGATGGTTTGCCGCTTCCGGTCAGACGACCCCGACCGGTCGCCGTCACAATTGGCGCCAGCTTGTGGATGAGATCAGTCGATGCGAGATGATAGTGACCGTTGATACGGTCATATCACATATCGCTGGAGCGATGGGCAAGCCCACGCATCTCCTAACCTATGATCCTTCGGACTGGCGTTGGATGACCGGGGTGGTTTCCGGTTGGTACCCGACTGTCCGCATCCACCGGAAACCCTTGAATGGCGACTGGTCCATGGCGGTAGCAAGTCTGATCTCGTCGCTCGATAAATCTGACCAGAGGTGTGGCGCGCCCGGCTCCAAAGGGCTGATCTCCTGACTGTTTGCAACAATGCAGCTTCTGGTTTGCAGAAAATAATGAATGTGGCACCGCGTAAGATTCGTTGCGCGGAGGATGTTACGTGCTGTTTGTATATGTATGATGATTTTCCTGTCCCCAGTTCCGGCCCCGCGATGAGCATTATTGTCAGAACCCTGTCAGACCAGACCTATGAAGCGGTGCGTCGTAAGATATTAAGCGGCGCCATCCCCGCCGGCACGCCGCTGCGTCAGGATGTGATCGCCACGGAACTGGGCGTCAGCAAGATCCCCCTGCGGGAGGCACTGGGCCGGCTGGAACAGGATGGTCTGCTGATCTCTTATCCCAACCGTGGCTATGTGGTGCGTCCCCTGACCAAGGCTGAGGCGGCGGAAGTGTTCGCCCTGCGCCTGAAGCTGGAGCCGGGGGCCGTCGTCAATGGCGCCCGGCAGGCAACGCCGGACCATCACGCGGCGGCTTGTGCCGCTCTGACCGCCCTGGAACTTGACCAGCAGCGTGACGGGGCCGATCACGTGACCCAGAATCGCCTGTTCCATCTGTCATTGATCAAGCCGGGCGGGCCTGTGACCTATCAGCTGCTGAAACGGCTGCATATCCTGTCGGAACGCTATGTCCGTCTGCATCTGGAACCCAAAGGGCGGGAGGATCGGGCGCGGACGGAACATCGGGCCATCCTGGAGGCTTGGATATCCATGGATGAGGCGCGGGTGGAACGGCTGGTCGCCGACCATATCCGCAGCACGCTGGACGACCTGCATGAGCAGTTCGGTGTCTGACGGAGTCGCGGCCGTATTCCAGGCGCGCTGGTCCGGGCTTCTTTCACAAAGCGCTTGCCGACCGTGCGACCGCGGCTAATCGCGCTTAATTATAATATAATAATGGAAATATGATCCCGTAAGTGCTATCCCAGAACAGCCGGGGCGCCGCCTGTCAGGGCGTATACCGGGGTTCCAGGGAGAATAGGTTATGGCCAAGGATCAGGTCGCGCAGGGCGCTGCACCCCGCCGCCTGCGGTCGCAGGAATGGTTCAACAACCCCGCCAATGCCGACATGACGGCGCTCTATCTGGAGCGCTATCTGAATTTCGGGTTGAGCCGGGAGGAATTGCAGTCGGGCAAGCCCATCATCGGTATCGCCCAGACCGGATCGGATCTGTCGCCCTGCAACCGCCATCATGTGGTGCTGGCGGAACGTATCCGGGAAGGCATCAGGACCGCGGGCGGCATCGCCATCGAATTCCCCGTCCATCCGATCCAGGAGACGGGCAAGCGCCCGACGGCGGGGCTTGACCGCAATCTGGCCTATCTGGGGTTGGTGGAGCTGCTGTACGGCTACCCGCTGGACGGGGTGGTGCTGACCATCGGTTGCGACAAGACCACGCCGGCCATGCTGATGGCCGCCGCGACGGTGAATATTCCCGCCATTGCCCTGTCGGTTGGCCCCATGCTGAATGGCTGGCACAAGGGGGAGCGGACGGGATCGGGCACCATTGTCTGGAAGGCGCGCCAGATGATGGCGGCGGGTGAGATCGACTATAAGGGTTTCATTGACCTCGTTGCCTCCTCGGCCCCGTCCACAGGCTACTGCAATACGATGGGCACGGCGACCACCATGAATTCGCTGGCCGAAGCGCTGGGCATGCAGCTGCCCGGCTCCGCCGCGATCCCCGCCCCGTATCGAGAGCGGCAGCAGGTGGCGTACGAGACGGGCAAGCGCATCGTTGGTATGGTGGAGGAGGATCTGAAGCCCTCCGACATCATGACGCGCGACGCCTTCCTGAACGCCATCGTCGTCAATTCCGCCATCGGCGGGTCGACCAACGCCCCCATCCATCTGGCCGCCATCGCGCGCCATATGGGCGTGGAACTGTCGCTGGATGACTGGCAGACCTATGGTCACAAGATCCCGCTGCTGGTGAACCTTCAGCCGGCGGGGGAATATCTGGGCGAGGATTATCACCATGCCGGCGGCGTGCCCGCCGTGGTCAATCAACTGATGGGCCAGGGCCTGATCCGCGAAGATGCCATGACCGTCAATGGCCGCACCATCGGGGAGAATTGCCGGGGCCGCGAGATCGAGATGCCGGAGGTTATCCGGACCTTCGACAATCCGCTGAAGCAAGAGGCCGGTTTCATCGTGTTGCGCGGCAGCCTGTTTGACAATGCCATCGTCAAGACCTCGGTGATCAGCGCGGAATTCCGGGAGCGCTACCTGTCCAACCCCGCCGATCCCGAGGCGTTCGAAGGCCGCGCCTTCGTGTTCGACGGGCCGGAGGATTATCATCACCGCATCGATGATCCCGCCCTGGATATCGGCCCTAACGACATCCTGGTGATGCGCGGGGCCGGCCCCATCGGCTATCCAGGCGCGGCAGAGGTCGTCAACATGCGGCCCCCCGCCTATCTGATCAAACAGGG
>JAEMSB010000432.1:2584-4215 GCA_016463045.1 Niveispirillum sp. | reverse complement strand
ATATAATCTCGTGCGCGCGTTGAGGCCAGTGGGGGCGCAAGCATGGCGGGGTGGCGGAAAGCAGCGCGGATGGTGTGGTGGGGCGATTCGGGGTATGATCGTGCCTTAGATACAGCATCCGGGATGCCGTCATGGTCAACGCCGTCAAAAGGATCGATGTCAGCCGCATGACCATCGAGGAGTTCCTGTGCTGGGACTCGGGCGATGACCTGACTTATGAACTGGTAGGGGGTTGGCCTGTGGCACAGTCGGCGCCCTCCACCACCCATGCCCGGATTACAGCCAACCTCAGCATCAGCCTTGGAAACCGGCTGCGGTCCGCTGGGCGGCCCTGTGTGCCGGAAGCTGGCGGAGGGGCGTTGCGCATCGATAAGCGCTGGACCGTCCGTGCGCCAGACCTGCTGGTCCGCTGCGGTCCGGACCGGCGTACAGCGGAGATGCCGCTGCTGGCCATCGAAATCCTTTCGCCCAGCAATTCCGCCAGCGAAATGGCCCGCAAGCGTGATGATTATGCCTCGGTCGGTATCCAGCAGGTCCTGGAGTTGGACCAGGAAGAGGCACGCGCCCTGCTCTGGCGGGCCGATGGCGATCGTTGGATTGTCGAAACGATCCGAGGTCTGGAAGCCTCCATCACGCTCGACAGCATCGGTGTCACCCTCCCCATGGCCGAGGCTTATGAGGATGTGGAACTGACCCTCCCCGCCGATGGCCCGCCGTCGGCAGCAGCATCCGCCCCCTGACCGGCTCGCCAGCCCTGCGGAGTCCAGGGGGCCACGATGCGTTGCCAACGTGGCGGAAGGCCTAGGGTCGCGCTTGACGGGGTGGGGCGACATCCCTATAGTCCGCCAACCTATTTCGGGGGGGCAGGCTGTAGCCCGCCCTCGTGGCGTCTAGACGCTGTCCCCACTGTTGGCATCAAGCGCTTACCCATCAGGGACGTTGGCCAGCTCCAAGGAACCTCCCCGGAATAGTCGATAGCCGCACCCGAGTCCTTGTTCGGACGGCGCATGAGATTCTCCCGCACGGAGCCTCAAGCTTCGTATGCGGGTGTTTTTCGTCCGTCGTTATGAGGTTGGTGGTGCGACCGGTTTGGAATGACATCCCCGTTTCGGGGATATGAGAAAAGGCGAAGGGCGTTCATGCCGACGATCAGTCAGTTGATCCGCAAGCCGCGGGCTCCGTTGGTGGCCCGGGATAAGGTGCCGGCCCTGCAGGAATGCCCGCAGAAGCGTGGCGTTTGCACCCGTGTCTACACCACCACCCCGAAGAAGCCGAACTCGGCGCTTCGTAAGGTCGCCCGCGTGCGCCTGACGAACGGCTACGAGGTCATCAGCTACATCCCCGGTGAAGGTCACAATCTTCAGGAGCACTCGGTCGTCATGATCCGTGGTGGCCGCGTGAAGGATCTTCCCGGTGTGCGTTATCACATCATCCGCGGCACGCTCGATACTCAGGGCGTGAAGAATCGGAAGCAGCGCCGGTCGAAGTACGGCGCGAAGCGTCCGAAGTAAGGAGAGCGAGCAATGTCCCGTCGTCGTAAAGCCGACAAGCGCGAAGTTCTGCCCGACGCCAAGTTTGGCGATATCGTGCTGACGAAGTTCATGAACTGCCTGATGTACGACGGCAAGAAG
>JAEMSB010000432.1:0-2574 GCA_016463045.1 Niveispirillum sp. | reverse complement strand
GTCGGTGGCTGAGTCCATCGTCTACGGTGCCCTGGATCGCATCGAGGTGAAGACGAAGCAGGACGCTCTGCAGCTCTTCCATGACGCCCTGAACAATGTCCGTCCGTATCTGGAAGTTCGTTCCCGCCGCGTCGGTGGTGCGACCTATCAGGTGCCGGTGGAAGTGCGTTCCGACCGTGCGCAGGCCCTGGCGATCCGTTGGATCATCGGTGCTGCCCGCAACCGTTCGGAAAACACCATGACCGAGCGTCTGTCGGGTGAACTGCTGGACGCCGCGCAGCAGCGCGGTACGGCTGTGAAGAAGCGTGAAGACACGCATCGCATGGCCGAAGCCAACAAGGCCTTCTCGCACTACCGCTGGTAAGTTCGGACGCCCTGATACATGGCCCGGTCCCATCCCATCCACTCCTATCGGAATATCGGCATTGCCGCGCACATTGATGCCGGCAAGACGACGACGACGGAGCGGATTCTGTTTTACACAGGCAAGTCCTATCGCATTGGCGAGGTCGATAACGGCACCGCCACGATGGACTGGATGGAACAGGAACAGGAACGGGGCATCACGATCACCTCGGCGGCCACGACCTGTGTCTGGAAGGGTCACCGTATTAACATCATCGACACGCCGGGCCACGTCGACTTCACCATTGAGGTCGAACGTTCCTTGCGGGTTCTTGATGGTGCGGTTGCTCTGTTCGATGCGGTGTCTGGTGTTGAGCCCCAGTCGGAGACGGTATGGCGGCAGGCGGACAAGTACCGCGTGCCGCGTATCTGCTTCGTGAACAAGATGGACCGCGTCGGTGCGGACCTTCTGGGGACAGTGGCGATGATTGCGGAGCGGCTGGGGGCAAACCCTGTGCTGCTTCAGTTGCCGCTGGGTGTGGAGGCGGGCTTCAAGGGTGTTGTCGACCTGATCGCCATGAAGGCGATCATCTGGGTCGATGACATGCTGGGGGCACGGTTCGATACGGTGGATGTGCCGACCGACATGCTGGACGAGGCAAAGCGCTGGCGCGCCAAGCTGGTCGAGCAGGCGGTCGATATGGAAGAGGCGGCGACCGATGCCTTCCTGTCCGGTGTTGAGCCGGAAGAGAAGGAACTGCGCCGTCTGATCCGCAAGGGCACGATCGGGCTAAAGCTCGTTCCGGTGCTGTGCGGGTCGGCTTTCAAGAATAAGGGCGTACAGCCCATGCTGGATGCCGTTGTCGATTTTCTGCCGTCCCCGGCGGATAAGGGCGACATCCAGGGTACGACGCCGTCGGGCGATGCGGTCACCCGCGCCGCCAATGACGAGGCGCCCTTTGCGGCGCTGGCGTTCAAGGTGATGAATGATCCGTTCGCGGGGTCCTTGACCTTCGCCCGTATCTATTCCGGTTCTCTGCGTCAGGATGCCGTCATGGCCAACCCTGGCAAGAAGCAGGAAGAGAAGGCTGGCCGCATGCTGCTGATGCATGCCAACAGCCGGGAGGAGATTGAGGAAGCTCATGCGGGCGATATCGTCGCGTTTGCTTCCCTGGAAGGGACGACGACGGGTGATACGCTGTGTGATCCGGCCCATCCGATCCTGCTGGAGCGGATGGAGTTTCCCGAGCCGGTGATCGAGGTAGTGGTCGAGCCGCGTAGTCAGGCCGATCACGACCGGATGGCGGTGGCACTTGGCCGTCTGGCGGCTGAGGACCCTTCTTTCCGGATCGGTCGCGATCCCGAATCGGGCCAGGCGATCCTGCGGGGCATGGGTGAGCTTCATCTGGAGATCATCGTGGACCGCATGCGCCGGGAGTTCCGGGTGGAGGCGGCGGTGGGCAAGCCTAAGGTGGCCTACCGCGAGACCATCACCGCCCGGGGCGAGGTGGATCACACGCATCGGCGCCAGATCGGCAATGTCGGCCAGTTCGCCCGCGTCAAGCTGGTGGTGGAGCCGGCGGAGGCAGGTCGGGGGCTGGTGTTCGTGAACAAGGTGTCGGCGGAAACGCTGCCCAAAGAATTTGTCACGGGCGTGCAGAAGGGGCTTGAGGCCGCCAGGACGTCGGGTGTGGTTGCCGGTTATCCGGTGGTCGATATCCGGGTCGAACTGGTCGATGGCGCCTTCCACGATGTGGAAAGCTCTACGCAGGCATTTGAAATGGCTGCGCGGACGGCATTGCGGGAAGGGCTGGCCAAGGCTCGCCCCGTCCTGCTGGAGCCCGTGATGAAGGTCGAGGTGATGACCCCGGAGGAATATCTGGGCGATATCATCGGCGACCTGAACAGCCGCCGGGGGCAGATCCTCGGCATGGATCAACGGGGTAATGCCCGGGTGATCGATGCCAAGGTGCCACTGGCGACGATGTTTGGTTATGTGAATACGCTGCGGTCCAGCAGTCAGGGCCGGGCACAGTACTCGATGCAATTCGAAACGTATGAACCGGCGCCGCACGCCATCGCTGACGAGCTTCGCAGCAAGGTGGCCTGAACTGGTCGTCAACCGATTGAAATGAGGACGGAACATCATGGCTAAGGCTAAGTTTGAGCGGACGAAGCCGCACTGCAACATCGGCACCATCGGTCACGTCGACCATGGCAAGACCTCGC
>JAEMSB010000037.1:7752-15898 GCA_016463045.1 Niveispirillum sp. | reverse complement strand
CGCATCGGCATAGGCGCGCGTCACGGTCGTCAGGTCAACGCCCAAGGCGTCGGCCAGCTTGCGATGCGGCGGCAGGCGCATGCCGGGTGTCAGCGCGCCCGACGCGATATCCATGGCGATGGCGTCGGCAATGGCGCGGTACAGCGCCCCGCCCGGCGGCAGCGTCGGCGGAACCCAGTCAGCCATCAGCCCTGCTCATCCCCATCTTCATCCAACCGCCCCTGCTCTGCCTTGTTCATATACTGGGCACAGACCAGCCAGCCCTTCAATGGCCGCAGCAGCGCCATCACCGACAGCATCGATACGGGGAGGGTGGTGAACAGATGCACCCAATAGGGTGCCTGGAACGCCAGTTCCTGCCACACCGCAAACCCCGTCAGCGGGAAACTGACAATCGACATGGTGAAAAAGGCCGGCCCGTCCGCCGGATCGGCAAAGGACAGGTCCAACCCGCACTGCGAACAATTCTTGGCCAGCGCCAGATAGCCCGCGAAGATGTTTC
This sequence comes from Niveispirillum sp., assembly GCA_016463045.1. Lineage (GTDB taxonomy): Bacteria > Pseudomonadota > Alphaproteobacteria > Azospirillales > Azospirillaceae > Niveispirillum. The sequence goes on along the minus strand of JAEMSB010000037.1, from coordinate 15,396 downwards.
CCTGCCGGCAATGCGGGCACAACCCCCGGATGCCCAGCCCGAATGGTGTGGTGGAAAAGTCGATTTTCTTATGGGTGGCCATGATCCGGCACCTCCACATTGTATGGCCATACAATCTGAATTGTATGGTGTCTTCACTATCCATACGCCTGCGATGCCCATGAGTCCCAGGTCAGCTTGTCGCAGGCCAAAGAAAAACCCCGGCTCCTCGCGGAACCGGGGTCCAAACACGCACCGTAGGTCAGGTCGGGGGGCAAAGCCCCAAGCCCTGACACGCAACCTCAGCCAGCGGCCACCAACGCATCCACCGCCTTATCCAGGCCGATATGCCAGTCCGGTAGGATCGCCCCCGGCAGCGCCAGATAGCGGCTGCAATCCAGCACGGAATTGGCCGGACGCTTGGCTGGCGTGGGATATTCCGCTGTCGAAATGGGCTTCACCACCGGCACGGGTCGGCCATGACGGGCCGCGCTGGCGAACACGGCCTCGGCAAATTCATGCCAGCTCGTGGGCGCCGCACCCCCGAAATGATAGATGCCATGGGCGCGGCCATCGGCCACGAAAGGTGCCATCAACAGGATGGCATCGGCGATATCATGGGCTGCCGTGGGCCGCCCCCGCTGGTCCGCCACCACCCGCAATTCCGGACGGTCGGCACCCAGACGCAGCATGGTCCGCACGAAATTGGCACCATAGGGGCTGAAAACCCAGCTGGTCCGCAATGTGGCATTGCGCGCCATGCCCAGTTCTGCAATTGCAAGTTCGCCCGCCAGCTTGGAGGCTCCATACACTCCCAACGGTCCGGTGGCGTCATCCTCGCGCCAGGGCCGGTCGCCGCCGCCTTCGAACACATAGTCGGTGGAGACATGGATGAAGGGGATGTCGGCCTGCTTTGCTGCCGCCGCGATATGGCGGGTGCCATCGCGATTGACCGCAAAGGCCTGATCCGGCTCACTTTCCGCCTTGTCCACCGCCGTATAGGCCGCGGCATTGACGATCAGGTCCGGCTTGTGCGCCGCAATGGCACCCGCAACCGCCGCCTCATCGGCAATGGACAGGCTCTCCCGGCCCAGGCAGGTCACCTTATGACCCGCCATTGTGCCCTGGTCCTGCATGGCAAGTGCCAGTTGCCCACCCCGGCCAAACACCAGAATATGCATGGAAATCAAACCCCTGCCTCGCGCAGGATCTTCATCAGATACTGCCCGTACTCATTCTTCATCATGGGCTTGGCCAGCTTTTCCACCTGCTCCGCCCCGATCCATCCACGCCGATATGCAATCTCTTCCGGACAGCAGATTTTCAGGCCCTGGCGCTTTTCCACCGTCTGCACAAAGTGCGTGGCCTCGACCAGACTGTCATGGGTCCCGGTATCCAGCCAGGCATAGCCTCGGCCCATCCGTTCCACCATCAGCTTGCCCTGCTGCAGGTAGACATTGTTGACGTCGGTGATTTCCAACTCACCGCGCGGTGACGGCTTGATGGTCGCGGCAATGTCCACGACCGAATTATCGTAGAAATACAAGCCTGTAACGGCATAGTTCGACTTGGGCGCCTTGGGCTTTTCCTCGATGGTCAGGGCATTGCCCGTGGCATCGAAACTGACCACGCCATATCGTTCCGGGTCGTTAACGTGATAGGCGAAGACCGTGGCGCCGCTATCCCGGCTATCGGCATTGGCCAGCAAGGCCTCAAACCCGTCGCCGTAGAAAATGTTGTCGCCCAGCACCAGTGCGGCCGGATCATTGCCGACAAAGCCCCGCCCGATGATGAAAGCCTGCGCCAGCCCGTCGGGGCTGGGCTGCACCGCATAGGACAGGTTCAGGCCCCATTGGCTGCCATCGCCCAGCAGATGGCTGAACTGCGGCAGATCATGCGGGGTGCTGATGACCAAAATGTCGGTAATGCCAGCCAGCATCAGGGCCGATAGGGGGTAATAAATCATGGGCTTGTCATAGACGGGAAGCAACTGCTTCGAAACACCCATGGTGATGGGGTAAAGTCTTGTGCCAGACCCACCAGCCAGAATGATGCCTTTACGCTTGGCCATTATTTTTTCCCCTCACCCCGACGCTTGTGGGCTTCTTCCCGGAGCGGGCCCCACCACCATTCATTATCCAGATACCAGCGTACCGTCTTTTCCAGACCCGTCTCGAAGCTTTCCTTCGGCTCCCAGCCAAGGTCCTTGCGGATCTTGGTGGCGTCAATGGCATAGCGGTGATCGTGGCCGGGCCGGTCCTTCACAAAGGTGATCAGGTCGCGACGCGGGGTCCCATCGGGGCGCAGGCTGTCCAGGATGTCGCAGATACGCTCCACGACCTCCAGATTGGTCTTCTCGTTATTGCCGCCGATATTGAACCGCTCACCCACGGGACCGCGCGTCAGCACCTCCCACAGGGCGCGGGCATGGTCTTCCACGAACAGCCAGTCGCGCACATTGTCGCCCTTGCCATAGACGGGCAGGGGACGGCGCTCCAGCGCGTTCAGGATGACCAGCGGGATCAGCTTTTCCGGGAAGTGGAAAGGCCCGTAATTGTTAGAACAATTTGTCAAAACGACGGGCAGCCCATAGGTGTGATGCCAGGCATCAACCAGATGGTCGCTGGAGGCCTTGGACGCCGAATAGGGCGAACGCGGGGCATAGGGCGTGGTCTCGGTGAAGAAGCCTTCATCGCCCAGCGACCCGAAAACCTCGTCCGTGGAGACATGATGGAAGCGGAAATCCGCCTTCTTCTGCCCGTCCAGCCCCTGCCAGTAATCGCGCGCCGCTGACAGCAGCACGCCGGTGCCCACGACATTGGTCTGGATGAAGGCGTCGGGACCGTCGATGGAACGGTCGACATGGCTTTCGGCGGCCAGATGCACGATAGCGTCAGGCTGATACTTTGTGAAAATCGCATCGATGGCGGAACGATCGCAGATATCTGCCTGTTCGAAATGATAGAGCGGGCTGTCTTTAACCGACTTCACATTCTCAGGATTCGCGGCATAGGTCAGCTTGTCGATGTTGACGACAGCGCACCCCTTCTCGCCCACCACATGGCGGATGAAGGCGGAACCGATGAAGCCGGCGCCCCCGGTAACGAGGATCAATTTGGGGGAAAGCATGGTCATTCCAGGGCTCTCAGATCGTCGGTTCAGAAAATGGGCGGCAGATCGGCCAGACGCGGCAGCTTCATGTCCTTATCGGACAGGATCAGCTTTTCCGCCGGAAACGGCCATTCGATGCCCAGGTCTGGATCGTTCCAGATGATGCCGCCATCATCGGTCGGGCTGTAATAGTCGGTCACCTTGTACACGAACTCCGTATTCGGCCGCAGCGTGCAGAAGGCATGCGCGAAGCCGGCGGGAATCCAGAACTGCTCGCCACCATCAGCGGTCAGTTCCACAGCCACATGCCGTCCGAAGGTGGCGGAACCATGGCGCATATCGACGGCCACATCCAGAACCGCACCCGCGACCACCCGCACCAGCTTGCCCTGCGCCGTCGGCGGACGCTGGAAATGCAGGCCACGCAGGGTGCCGACATCGCGCGACAGGGAGTGATTGTCCTGCACGAACTCCACATCCGCACCCACCAACTCCTTGAAGCGGCGGCGGCTGTAGGTTTCGGCGAAATAGCCGCGATGGTCGCCGAAGCGCGCCGGCTTCAGCAATGCGAGGCCGTCAATATCGAAGCGGGTAACTTGCATGGGATCGGATCCGGCGAAGGGAAAGACAAGGGGTTCAGAATAACAGAGCCATCACGACCGCCCCTTCGCCCCAGGGCACGGTTCGGGACGGGTCCCTTATGCACGTTTCACCGTTATCAGGCAATGGTAACGGGGGGCGGGGCCGCCAAGCGGCTTGCGCCCGAGGCCCCCTCCATGATCCCCTGGGGGCCAGTTTTTGACGGGGGCAATGATGCGGGTTCTGTCTTGGCTGCTGTTGGGTGGGGTGCTGGCGCTGGCTGGGGTGCCCGGACAGGCCCAGACCCTGGTTCACTGTGCCGAAGCCGCCCCTGACAGCCTGAACCCGCAATATTCCACCTCGGGCAATTCCTACGACATCGCGCAGCAGCTCTATGAAAAGCTGGTGAATGTGCAGCGCGGCTCCCTGGAGTTGGAGCCGCAACTGGCAACAGGCTGGGAACTGGCGGATGAGGGGCGGACGGTGATCTTCACCCTGCGCCAGGGCGTGAAATGGCACCGGTCCAAGCTGTTTACCCCGACCCGTGATTTCAACGCCGACGATGTCGTCTTCACCTTCGCCCGGCAGATGGACAAGAACCATCCCTACAACGCCGTTGCTGGCGGCAAGGTCTATGCGCCCTTCCATAATCTGGGCCTGTCCACCAACCTTCTGGCTGTGGAGAAGCTGGAACCCTACAAGGTGCGTTTCCGGCTCAAGGAACCGGATGCCGGCCTGCTGCGCGCCCTGACCAGCCAGGCCATGTCGATCCAGTCGGCTGAATATGCTGAGACCATGCTGAAGGCCGGAACGCCGGAGAAGGTAGATCTAGAGCCGATCGGTACGGGTCCGTTCCAATTGGTCCGGCATCTGCTGGATACCGAGGTGCGGATGCGCGCCAACAAGGATTATTGGCGCGGCGCCCCGCCCCTGGCCCAGCTCGTCTTTGTCATCGCGCCCGACGCCACCGTCCGCTATGCCAAGCTGAAGGCTGGCGAATGTCACACCATGACCTATCCCAATCCCGCCGACCTGGACCGCATGCGCCAGGATCCGATTGTACGGATTGTAGGGGTGGAGGCCATGTCGGTCGGCTATGTCGCCATGAACATGGCGAAGAAGCCGTTTGACGATCTGCGGGTGCGCATGGCGGTCAATCTGGCCGTCGATAAGAAAGCCATTCTGGATCAGGCCTATATGGGTACGGCCCGGGCGGCCACCACGCCCATCCCCATCGGCCATTGGGCCCATGATGATAGTGTCCTGGACCTGCCCCATGATCCCGCCAAGGCCCGGGCGCTGCTGGCCGAGGCTGGGCTGAAGGACGGGTTTGAGACGGAGCTTTGGACCATGCCCGTGGTCCGCCCCTATAACCCCGCCCCCCGGCGTATCGCGGAAATGATGCAGGCCGATCTGGCCAAGGTCGGGATCAGGGCCAAGATCGTGACCTATGAATGGGGCGAGTATGTCCGCCGGGTTCGTTTCGGTGAGGCACCGATGGCGCAATATGGGTGGTCCAATGATGAGGTGGACCGGTTCATGTCCGACCTTCTGTCCTGCGAGGCGGCAAAGCCCGGCAATGGCAATCTGGCCCGCTGGTGCGATCCGGAAATGGACCGCCTGATCAACGCGGCCCGCCGCACCAGCGATCAGGCGGTGCGGCGCGGCTACTATGTCCAGGCGCAGGCCGTCTTCCGCAAGGTGATGCCCTGGCTGCCCATGGCCAACCCGCATGTCTATGTCGCTATACGCCCGGAAGTCGTGGATTTCCGTGCCTCACCATCGACCCGGCTGGATTTCTATGGCGTGGGGCTGAAGCCGTAGGTCAGGTCGAGCCAGCGGCGAGCCCTGACAGTACAGCTTTCAAGCCTTTTCCGTCAGGGCTCGGCTCGCGCCTCGACCTGACCTGCAACAAAAAAGGCCGCGCCGGTTGCCCGGCGCGGCCTTTTCGTCCCAACCCTTCCGGGATCAGAACTTGGACGTGATTTCAACGCCGTAGAAGGGCGCCTCGTTCACGATGCCGGTCAGATTGTTGAAGTCGATGGCGCCTTCCAGCGACTTCTCGTTCGTGATGTTGCGGCCAAACACGGCCACCCCGAACTTCTCATCATCCGACACATAACCGACCTTCAGGCCGCCTTCCAGTTTGCTGTCGGAATAAAATTCCTTCGACGTGTACAGGAAGAAATTGACCTTGGAGCGGTAGTTCCAGTCGGTGAAGACATAGACCTCGCCGGTCGACACCGGGATGCCGTAACGGGCCGTGGCGGACAGGATCCACTTAGGCGCGTTGGGGAAGGAATTGCCATCCAACACTGCCAATGTGCCCAGTACAGGGTTCACCACAGTGGGGTCGGTGACTGTGCAGCCGCCGCCGCAGACGGGAATACGCAGGGTCTTGTCCTGGATTTCCGTGTGGTTATAGGAGAGGCCGCCCGTCAGCAGCAGGTTCTCGGTCGGCAGCAGTTCCAGCTCCGCTTCGAAACCATAGCCTTCGCCGCCATCGGCATTGATCAGCGTGTTGTTGTTCGACGTACCGCCAACAGCCGTGAACTGCTGATTGTTGATGTCGGTATAGAAGGCAGTGACGTTCAGACGGGCCTTGCGTTCCCACAGGTTCGACTTGATGCCAGCCTCATAGGACATCAGCGTCTCAGCCTTGGCGATGGACAGTCCACCGTTGTTGATGTTGGCCCCGCCCGTGAAGAAAAGCGGACGGCTCTGGATCGACGGCGCGCGATAACCGTTGGCGATGCGGGTGAACAGGTTGATGTCGTCTGTTGCCTTATAGGTCAGGCTGGCATCCCACGTTACCTGACCATCGGACAGGCTGGCGGCGCCGGTGCCGTTGGTACCGATGGGGAACGCCCCTGGCTTCAGCGTACGGGTGACGGAGAAATCCTTCTCTTCGTCATTGTAGCGAATGCCACCGGTGAAGGTCAGTTGTTCCGTCAGATCATAGGAGGCCTGGCCGAATAAGGCCCAGGTCTTGGTTTCCTGGCGGCTGTCCGTGAAGATGGCGATGTTACGAGGATCAGTGGCATTGCCATAGGAATACCCATAGGCCGTCACGTCTTCGTTGAAATAGAACAGGCCGGTCTGCCAGCGGAGGCGCTCGCCATCGGCGTTCGACAGGCGCAGTTCCTGGGTCCATTGCGCATGGTCGGGCAGGGCGTCCGCCGTCTCGCTGTCGAACGGGATAAAGCCGGGGCCGCGACCCGCGACACCGCCATCGATATCGCCGCGCGTATAAACGTCCGCCGTCTCATAACCGGTGATGGAGGTCAGCAGCAGGCCATCGAGATCATATTCCAGCTTCAGGCTGCCGCCCTGGCTGGACACGTCCAGATCGTTCTGGCCGTTCTGGTAGACGCTGTTGCGCGAGAAGGTGGAGGACAGGTTGTTGCTGCCCTTGGTGATGGCATTGGCCACAAACACGCGGGCCGAGCCGTCCAGGTCACGCGCATGGGCGTTGAACAAAGCCGTCAGCGGGCCCTTTTCATACATCAGCTGCAGGCGGGCTGCCGTCTCGGAGAAGCCGCCGATGGCGTCCTTCTCACCCGTGAAGGTGTTGTCGATGAAATTGTCCTTGCGGTCATATTTCATGGACAGGCGGGCCGACAGAACGCCATCAATCAGCGCGCCACCGATGGCGCCTTCAGCACCAATGGTGTTCTTACGGCCATAGGAGGCGGACAGATAGCCCTCGGTCTCCTGGGTCGGCTTCTTGGAGACGAAGCTGATGGTGCCCGCCGGCGTGTTGCGGCCGAACAGCGTGCCCTGCGGCCCGCGCAGCACTTCCACCCGCTCGGTATCGAAGATGGGGAAGCCGCGCAGCAGCGGGTTTTCCTGCACCACCTCGTCGATCACCAGACCGACGGGCTGGGTCGAGTTCAGGTCGAAATCGCTGTTGCCCAGGCCGCGAATGTAAAAGCGCGGGAAGGTGCGGGCAAAGGTAGATTCGGCATACAGGCT
>JAEMSB010000037.1:1507-7742 GCA_016463045.1 Niveispirillum sp. | reverse complement strand
CGCCGAGGGCGACTATCCGGCGGCGCTCAGCGTCGCGCGCCAGCAGGTCGACGCCGCCGGACATGACGGAGTTCAGCTTGTCGTCGCTGATCGTGCCGACCGACACGGGAACCTGCTGCTGGTTCTCGGCGCGCTTGGTGGCGGTGACGATGATCTCGTCCAGCACGGCCTGGGCGCTGGCGACGGGCGCCGCGGCGGACAGGGCCAGCAGGCTGGCGGCACTGGCCAGCAGACGAAGATGAGACGGATTGCCTTTACGCATTATGGAATGCCCCCTTCAGAGCCTGATTGCGGCGGTCATGGCGCCGGCGTCGATTCCTGGTCCGAAACGCCGCCCCTTCGTTCATGCAAGAGGGGCGATCATCGTAATTGCGCACAGAAATACCCGCCCGGGTCACCCCGGCCGGGTTGATCAATCGTTTGCTGCGTTACAACATGAAGTGCTGAATGACGCCGATCAAGATCGTGAACTGCGCAACTGTGACGTTACCATGACGGTGATGCAGTTATGGCACAGGCTGGCAAGTAATGAATGAAATATGACAGTTCTGTGACATGTTGTTTCCGCATGGCGCGACGCACCAAACTTGCGATCTAAGGATCGCCGAATCGAACCGATTCCATCACGCGGGCCAAAAAGGACACAAGTACGGAAATCACTTTCCTCCCAATGACAGCGCTGATATAGCCGCAATGTTGTAAAGACGCGGATCAACGCGCTTCCGACAACGTTGTCCGACGGGAGGACGGTAGCATGACGCCAGCCCAGCTCAGTGTCGTATTCTTTCTGCAGCTCGCCGTGATCATCGTTGCCTGCCGAGGGGTGGGTTGGCTTGCCAAGCGCTATCTCGGCCAGCCGCAAGTGGTGGGGGAGATGATTGCCGGTGTAATCCTGGGGCCATCGCTGTTGGGGCTGCTGGCACCGGATATCCAGGCGCTTCTGTTCCCCAAGGAATCCAAAAGTGTGCTGTTCGTGGGTGCGCAGTTTGGCGTCGGCCTCTACATGTTCCTGGTGGGGCTGGGTTTCCGAGGTGATCATTTCAAATCCAACGCGGGCAGCGCCGCTGCCGTTTCGCTGTCGGGCATGGCGGCACCGTTCTTGCTGGCCATTTTGATCACGCCCTGGTTGATGAGCCATGGCCTGTTCAACGAGGCGCTGACCTTGCCGCAGACAACCTTGTTCATGGGCGCCTGCATCGCCATCACGGCCTTCCCCATGCTGGCCCGGATCATCCATGAACGCGGCCTGTCGGGTACGCCGCTGGGCACCCTGTCGCTGTCGGCGGGTGCCATTGATGATGCCGGCGCCTGGGCGGTGTTGGCCATCGTACTGGCCACTTTCGGCGATGGCCCCATGGTGGCGGTGAAGGCCATTGGTGGCGGGCTTGCCTTTGCGGTCTTCATGCTGACCCTCGGTCCCCGTCTGCTGGCCCCGCTTGGGCGCAAGGCCGAACGTGAAGGCAAGGTCAGCCAGACGACGCTGGGCATCGTGCTGATCCTGTTCTTGCTGTCGGCCTGGGCCATGGATGCCGCCGGTATTCATGCGGTGTTTGGTGGCTTCCTGCTGGGATGTGTGATCCCGCGCGGCGTTCTGGCCACTGAACTGCGCAAACAGCTGGAGCCGTTTGCCGTCGTTGTGCTGCTGCCAATGTTCTTTACCTATTCGGGCCTGCACACCCAACTGACACTGGTTGATAATGTCGAACTGGCGCTGGTGACGCTGGGCATTCTGGTGGCCTCTATCCTGGCCAAGGGTGTCGCCTGCTGGGGTGCGGCCCGCCTGACCGGGCAGGACAATGCCACCGCCATGGGCATTGGCGCCCTGATGAATGCCCGTGGGCTGATGGAACTGATCATCATCAATATCGGATTGCAGAAGGGCATTATTGGCCCGGCCCTGTTCTCCATGCTGGTCGTGATGGCGATCGTTACTACCCTCATGGCCTCACCCCTGTTTGAACTGGTCTATGGTCGCAAGGCCCGGGCGCGGGGCGAGTTGGGGGCGTTGAACGAGCAGGACAGTGAGTTCGCGGAGGTTCGCGAGGCCCGCTGATCGACAGAGCCTGCGGCCCTTTGAAACCCGGCGTCCGAAAGGGCGCCGGGTTTTTGCTTTTGGGTGCTCCGTGCCGCCAAGCTGCGCTTGCCGATCATAACTAGATATATCTGATATGCATCGAAGCTATCTGGACAAATCTCTGTCGGAAGGTCAAATCAGATATATCGAAACACAGTCCGATAGAGGAGGGGCCCATGAGGGGGTTCTTTTTTGGCCGGGGCGGCCATGGTGGCGGCTTTGGCCGCGATGGGGATGATGAAGATTTCCGCGGCTTTGGCCGTGGCGGTGGTGGGCGTCATGGTGGGCGCGGCGGACCGGGTGGTCGCGGCTTCGGGCATGGCGGCCTGCGTCTGGTGCTGCTGCGGTTGATCGCCGACAAGCCCAGTCACGGCTATGAGCTGATCAAAGAGATCGAGGAGCGGTCGCAGGGCCATTACACGCCCTCGCCCGGTGTCATCTATCCCGCCCTGTCCTGGCTGGAGGATGGCGGCTTCATCACCATTGAGGCGGGGGAGGATGCCCGCAAGCAGGCCTGCATCACACCGGCGGGCGAAACCTATCTGCGTGAGCAGGCGGATGAGGTACAGCGGCTGTTCGCCCTGATGCAGGCGGGTGCTGAGGAACGCGGCGGCGGGCCGGAATATGCGCCCCTGTTCCGCGCCATGCATAACCTGAAGGCCGCCCTGCGCACCCGCGCCCTGCGGCCCCTGTCCAAGACCGAGATCGAAACCATCGTCGACTGGATCGACGAACTGGCCCGCAAGATTGAAAGGCTGTGACCATGGCACCCGATATCCACAGCCCCACCCGCAGCGTGCAGCGTCATCGGTTTGAGACGCGCCGCCGCGACCTGACCGTGACCGGGCGCGAGCAACTGACCCCCCACATGCTGCGTCTGACCGTGACGGGCGATCTGTCGGGGTTTCAGTCGCTGGGCTTTGACGATCATGTGAAGCTGTTTTTTCCCGATCCCGTCACAGGTTCCTATGACGTGGCCGAAGGGGCCAAGCCGCTGGCCCGTGACTATACCCCCCGCCGCTTCGATGTGGCGACCGGCACGCTGGTGCTGGATTTCGCCCTGCATGGCGTGGCGGAGGGGCAGGCGGGCCCGGCTACCCTCTGGGCGCACAAGGCGCAGGCCGGTGACCGGCTGGTGATCGGGGGGCCGCGCGGTTCCAGTGTATGGCCGGTCGATTTCGGCCTGCACCTGCTGATCGGCGATGATACGGCCCTGCCGGCCATCGGGCGGCGGCTGGAGGAACTGCCCGACGGCGTTCGCGCCCTGGTCCTGGTGGAGGTGGATGGTCCCGAGGATTGCCTGCCCCTGTCCAGCAAGGCCGAATTCACCATCCATTGGCTGTTCCGCGACCCGGCCCATGGCGGGCGGGATCTTTTGTCGGCGGTGGCCGGTCTGCGCCTGCCGCATCAGGATGTTTTCGCCTGGGTGGCGGGGGAGGCACGGCAGACGCGGCTGATCCGTGACGCACTGCTGAACCGCCATGGCCTGGACCCGCAATGGGTCAAAGCGTCAGGCTATTGGCAGCAGGGAGAGGCGGGCGCCCATACGCGGATCGAGTGAGGGCAGCCCGCCCTCATTCCCCGCGCCGGTGGGCCACGGCGGCGATGGCCAGCGCCACGCCGACATGGGCGGCGATATCCGTGGCGGAGAACAGCCCGTCCCAGCGCGGGAAGATGCCGGGCCAGCGCAGGGGCAGGACCACCAGATACATGGCCCCATAAAGCCCAAGCCCATAGGCCACTGCCGCCGGCCAGCGCCAAGCCCGCAGCAATGCGACACGGCGCAGGGCCAGCACATAGACGGTAGCCATGACCAGGGCGATGCCGATATGGGTGGCAAAGCCCAGCGCTGCTGTGGTCAGCCCGCCATCGCGGGCCGCCCCACCGATCCAGCCCCCCGCCACGCCTTGCCAGACGCGCATCACGCCGATGCCGCGCACCATGCCCATGATGGAGGCATAGATACCGTCGATGCTGGCCCCCGCCAGCCCGGCCATCACAATGGTTGCCGGCAGCCCCGCCCGATCCCGCATGACCCATTCCCCGTCCGGATTTTGGGGGGTAATTCTAGATCCTGGCCGGCTTTGGCCATGGACCCAATTCGGGTGGAATAAAAAGGGCCGCACAGGCTTCCCTGCGCGGCCCTGGCCGTTTCCGGTCACGCGGAATGGCTTATTCGTCGCGGCCCATCTGTTCTTGCAGATAGTTCTGCAGGCCTACGCTCTTGATCAGGCCCAGCTGCGTTTCCAGCCAGTCGATATGCTCTTCCGTATCCTCCAGGATGCGGCGGAAAATCTCCTTCGACTGGTAATCGCGCACGCCCTCGCAATATTGCATGGCCTCGATCAGTTCGGTGCGGTTCCGGCTTTCGATGGCCAGATCGCCCTCCAGGCACTCCGGCACATCCTCGCCGATATGCAGCTTGTGAAGGTTCTGCAGGTTCGGCAGCCCTTCCAGGAACAGCACGCGTTCGATCAGGTAATCGGCGTGCTTCATCTCGCCGATGCTTTCCTCATACACCTTCTTGCCCAGACGCAGGAAACCCCAGTTCTTGAGCATGCGGGCGTGCAGGAAATACTGATTGATCGCCGTCAGCTCGTTGGTCAGGATGGTGTTGAGATGCTGGATGACGGTGGCGTCGCCTTTCATGGGAACCTTCGCAATCTTGTCGGTCGAAACGGGTTGGAAGGCATAGCGCCCACGGGACCGATATTGGCACAGCAAACCCGTTTTGTCTTCTGATAACGTATTGCAATTAAAGGAAAAAGCGACTGATAGGCAGTCGCACTCCGCCCCTAGGGAGTAACCCGCAAAGATGCCAGCCCCTGTTCGTTACCTTGAAGATTTCGCCCCCGGTATGGAGTTCGAATTCGGAGACCGTCTGGTCACCGCCGAAGAGGTGGTGCAGTTCGCGCAGGAGTATGACCCCCAGCCCTTCCATCTGGATGAAGAGGCGGGCAAGGCCACGCATTTCGGCGGATTGGTCGCCAGCGGCTGGCAGACGGCGGGCTTCATGATGCGCATGCTGGTGGACAATATGCTGTCGCCGGAGACCTCGCTGGGATCGCCCGGCCTGGATGAGTTACGCTGGCTGAAGCCTGTGCGTCCCGGTGACCGGTTACGGGTGCGTATCCGCGTTCTGGAGGTCAAGCGTTCCCGTTCCCGCCCGGAAATGGGCATCATCCGTCAGTCAACGGAAGTGCTGAACCACAAGGATGAAGTCGTCATGTCGATGTTTTCCATCGGCATGGTGCGGGCGCGCGCGATACCGGAAGATTCTGCCGGTTAACTTGTTAAACTAGCTTTCTTACCTTCTACAACATGCCCATGGAGGCAGGGTTATTCCAAATGGACTAACCCATGTCTCCGTCGCACTTCCCAAAAGGTTGGATAATCGCTTATGATGTCCCCCTGTCGGTGCAATGGGAGCCATCATGGCGCGGGAAGTGATTGATTTCTCTCCGGGTGAGTGGGTAGAGGAACTGACGCCGCCGAAGCGTCGCTTTCAGATCATGGCCGTTCATTCCAAGCCGGGCACCCCGGCACCCAACGTGGAACTGGCCGTGGATGGCAATCCCGTCCACCGGCTCAGCCTGTCGATCTTTGCGCTGGCCGATATGCATCGGTTCCGCCGCGTCCGCTGATGGATGGAGGGGCGTTGTGCCCCTCTGTCCTTGTTACTTGCGGGCCCCGCGCACCAGGCGCCAGCCCATGCGACCCAGATAGAGGGCTATGCAGCCATAGACCACGATCTTGGACACAGGATCGACCCAGGTCTCCACCTTCTCATACTGGCTTTCCAGCAGATATCCCGCCGCCGTCAGGACCGATGTCCAGACCAGGGAGCCGATGGTGGTGAGCAGCAGGAAGGTCGGCATCCCCATCCGCGCCATACCTGCCGGAACGGAGATCAAGGTGCGGATGGCCGGGATCAGGCGGCCCAGCAGCACGGCCTTGCGCCCGTGCCGCGCGAACCAGCCAAAGGCCATTTCGACGTCGGGCGGGTCCATGGTCATGATGAAGCCAAACCGCTCCGACAAGGCGATCAAGCGGTCATGGCCTAGCACACGGCCGATATAGTACCAGGGCAGCCCGCCCAGCACCGATCCCGCCGTGCCGACCAGAACGACCAGCACAGGGTCCATCTTCCCTTGCGCCGCC
>JAEMSB010000037.1:0-1497 GCA_016463045.1 Niveispirillum sp. | reverse complement strand
GATCAGTTCCGACGGAATGGGCGGGAAGACATTTTCCAGGAACATCAGGATCAGAAGGCCCCAATAGCCCATCTGATCGACCAGATTGAGAAGATTGTCGAACATGTTTCTTTCCGTTCACAGGCCCGCTGCAACGGGTCACGGACGCTGTACCTCATCCCCCTAACTGCCGCCAATGGCAAAACGGGGGCGTGTTCTATCCATTGGACTCATGTTTGGACATGCTTTGCCCCAAGACCTAAGCCGGATGGTCTATTCCTTTGGGAGAAAAATCCGCTATCATAGGGGCGTGGATAAGGCTATCCACCCATGAACCCGGTTCAACCGGCCTCGCCTCTGGCTCGGGCGGTGGACGGCATCGGGTAACCGGTTTCGGCCTGTTTCCATCGGGAAGCATTGGCCCGCAGTTTCAGGAGAGTGGCGATGGTATTGTCCAGGCGGACGGCGGAACCCCCGAAGGTGGGGGAATGGCTGGAGGAACTGAAGATGCCCCGGCGGCGCCTGTTGGTGCATGCCGTGCACCAGCATGCCACCCGTCCGACGCATGTGGAGTTCCTGGTGGAAGGCCGCAACAGTGACCGGCTGTCGCTAGCGCTGGAAGTGGTGCTGGACACCACCCGCTTCCGCCGTCTGGGACCCAGCCAGCACGCGGCCTGATCCGCCCTTCACGTTTGCGATGGATGAACGCCGCCGCGGCAGCGCGCCCGGTGGCGTTTTGATTCTAGGGTACCGCCGCTTGGCGTCAGGGTGACGTCGCGCCCGTAACGGCCCTGTAGCGATCCCACCACAGCCCCCGCGCCTCTGCCTCGCCCACCACCATGATCGGTTGGGTCCAGAGTTTGCCCCGATAATTGCCGCCAATGTCACGGCGGGCCAGTTTTTCCGGCCAGCCCATCAGCTGGATCGCCTCCGAGATAGCCGTGACCTTGTCGGCCTTCTTGATCAGGTCGGTCTGTGGGGCCGGCAGGGGCCAGGGAAGGCCGACGGACAGGAACAGCGCGCGGTCCAGCCGGGCCTTGACCTCTTTCAGGCCCGCCGTCGCGAACAGCTTGCCATAGGGGGTGACGACGTCACCCAACCCGCCCCCTTCATGCAGATCATGCATCAGGGCCGCCAACCGCAGGGCGGGGCTTGCATCGGGCGCCAGCAGGGTGACCAGCACCTGTTCCAGCAGTACCGAATGCTGCAGGACATTATAGGCGGTATCCCCCCGCGTCTGGCCGCCCCAGCGTGCCACGCGCGACGCCCCCGTCACCCAATCCTCCAGCATGATGTCGGCGGGCGACGGGTCATACAGGTTCACCCAGCGGCCCGACCGCATCAGCAGGTTGGTGCGGGGCGCGTCCAGATGGGTGGGGACGGGGGGCGGCTTGCTCATGGCGTCAGTTCGCAGCCGGGTATAGCAAGGCCGCGATCTCGGCCAGCCGCGCCTCATCGCTGCCGGGCGGCAGGGAGGCCATGGTCTGCGCCGCTGCCTTGGTCTGACCCACCCGGTAC
>JAEMSB010000431.1 GCA_016463045.1 Niveispirillum sp. | reverse complement strand
GGCCATATGGGTGCGGGGGCCGACGAACAGGGCGGCCAGGGGCAGGACTCGCCCATCGGCCAACCTTACCGCCGACAGTGACGGTGCCTCGCCCAGCATTTCCATGATCGGCACCCTTTCCACCGTGATACCGCGTTCGGTCAGCCGGGCCATCATCTCCGCCCCTGGCAGGAACGCGTCTTGGGTGAACAGGGTGACAGGCCCCCAATCCGACACCAGCAGCGCCTTCATATCTGATCCGGCCTGGGTGCCCAGAACGCCAAGCGGCCGCCCCGCCACCTCATAACCATGGCAATAGGGGCAATGCAGGGCACCCACACCCCAGCGTTCCTTCATGCCCGGAATGGCCGGCAAATCATCACGCACGCCGGTGGCCAGGATAAGACGCCGGCCCTCAAGGGTGCTGCCATCCGCCAGAGCGACGGCAAAGGCGTCCAGGGTGCCCGCCGCCCTCACCACCTCCCCCCGCACCAGGGTGAAGGTCGGATAGGCGGACAGTTCGGCCATGCCGCGTGCCTGGATGTCCGCCGGCGCCACCCCGTCTTGCCCCAGGAACCCATGGGAATGCGCCGCGAACCTGTTGCGCGGCTGTCCCGCATCGATCAGCAGCACGCGCCGCCGCGCCCGCGTCAGGGGCATGGCGGCGGCCAGCCCGGCAAAGCCGCCACCGATGATGATCACGTCATGAAGCATTATCGCCTCCATCATGTTACTTCATAAGTTACATGATGGAGGCGATAGCGGGATTACGCAACATCTCTTGTTACGAAAACCTGCATGCGGTAAGCAGAGCCATGCGACCCGACAGCCGCCTTTCCCGCATGCTGCATGCCCTGATCCACATGGATCGGATGCAAGGGGCCGCCACGTCCGAAACGCTGGCCGCAATGTTGAACACCAACCCCGTGGTGGTGCGCCGGACCATGGCGGGC
Source organism: Niveispirillum sp. (assembly GCA_016463045.1). Taxonomy (GTDB): domain Bacteria; phylum Pseudomonadota; class Alphaproteobacteria; order Azospirillales; family Azospirillaceae; genus Niveispirillum. Next base: position 3,310 of record JAEMSB010000431.1, on the reverse strand, counting down.
CTGCGTCAGCAGGGGCTGGTCCGGTCGGAAAAGGGGCATGGCGGCGGCTGGGTCCTGGCCCGCCCGCTGGACGCGATCAGCCTTCTGGACATCTATCAAGCGCTGGGCGAGCCACAGCTTTTTGCCATCGGCCCGTCGGTGGACAATCCCACCTGTCTGGTGGAACAGGCCGTCAATCAGGCGCTGGAGGACAGCCTGTCCGCCGCGCGCACCCTGCTTGTGTCGCGGTTGGCACAGACCAGCCTGGGCGACCTGGGGCGGCAGTTCGAGGAGAAGCTGCGCAGCGGTGCCTGGACCCTGCTGCAGCATCCGCACGATGCCGGACCCTGACAGGGCAAAGGCTTGATCCGGCCCCTTTTTTCGCCACGCCCGCGCCCCAGATCATGTACTCTGCGCACCTCCCTGATCGGCGACGGACCCTGCCCGCATGCCCCCTGCAAATCCGCCCAAAGTCGGCCTGCTGGTCACCTGTCTGGTGGATTTGTTCCGCCCGGCGGTGGGGTTCGCGGCGGTCACCTTGCTGGAACGCGCCGGGTGTCAGGTCACCGTGCCATCGCAAAGCTGCTGCGGGCAGCCGGCCTGGAACAATGGTGACCGGACCACGGCGGAGGCGCTGGCAAGGACCATGATCCAGGCGTTCGAGGGCTGTGATTATGTGGTGGCACCGTCGGGGTCCTGTTCGGGCATGCTGCGCAAACATTACCCGGAACTGTTCCGCGATGATCCGGCCTGGGCCGCGCGGGCCGCGGCACTGGCCGACCGCACCTGGGAACTGACCCGGTTCCTGACCGACATCATGGGCATGGATACGGCCATCCCCGGCTTTGCCGGCACCGTCACCTATCATGACAGCTGTTCGGGCCTGCGGGAAATGGGGGTGAAGGAACAGCCCCGCCGCCTGCTGGCCAGCCTGCCCGGCGTCGACCTGACGGAAATGCAGGGCGCGGATGTCTGCTGCGGCTTCGGTGGCACCTTCTGTGTGAAATATCCCGACATCTCCACCCATATGGTGACAGAGAAGGTGGAGGCCATTGTCGGCACGGGGGCTGATACGCTGCTGGCCGGTGATCTTGGCTGCCTGATGAACATGGCGGGCCGTCTGTCGCGCCTGGGACATGATATCGATGTGCGGCATGTGGCGGAGGTCTTGGCCGGTGATCCTGACACGGCCCCCATTGGCCGGGCGGAGGGGTGATGCAGCCACATTCCGCCGACTTCCCGGCCCGCGCCGCCGACGCCCTGACCGACCCGGACTTGCGCCGGGCGCTAACCAAGTTCAAGACGGGCTTTCCCGTCAACCGCGCCCGCGCCGTCGCCAACCTGCCGGAATTCGAGGCTTTGCGCGACGCCGCCAAGGCCGTGAAGGACCACACACTTTCCCATCTCGACCATTATCTGGAAGCGTTTGAGGCGCGGGTGCGTGACAGCGGCGGCCATGTGCATTGGGCGCGCGACGCGGCGGAGGCGCGGTCCATCATCCTGCGACTGGCGACGGAACGCGATGCGCGCCTGATCGCCAAGGGCAAGTCGATGGTGTCGGAGGAAATCGGCCTGAATGCCGCGCTGGAGGCAGCGGGGATCAAGGCGGTCGAAACCGACCTGGGCGAGTATATCCTGCAAATCCGGGGGGAGGTGCCCAGCCATATCGTGGCCCCGGCCCTGCATTTGTCCAAGGAACAGGTGGCTGCCGATTTCCGCCGAACCCACACACACCTGCCCCCCGACCGCCCCCTGGATCAGCCGACCGACCTTCTGGCCGAGGCGCGGGGGGAATTGCGCGATGTGTTCCTGAATGCGGATATCGGTATCACGGGCGCCAATTTCCTGGTGGCCGAAACGGGCAGCACCATCATTGTCACGAATGAAGGCAATGGCGACCTGACACAGACACTGTCGCGCTGTCACATCGTGCTGACGGGGATCGAGAAGGTGGTGCCCACCCTGGCCGATGCCACCTTGATGCTGCGCCTGCTGGCGCGCTCTGCCACGGGGCAGGAGATCACGGCCTATACCACCTTCTCCACCGGCCCGCGCCGGGCGGACGACGCGGATGGCCCGCGTGAGTTCCATGTGGTGCTGCTGGATAATGGCCGCTCCGCCCTGCTGGGCACGGAGATGCAGGAGGTACTGCGCTGTATCCGCTGCGGGGCCTGCATGAACCATTGCCCCGTCTATCACGCGGTTGGTGGCCACGCCTATGGCTGGGTCTATCCGGGACCCATCGGTGCGGCCCTGGACCCCGCCCTGATCGGGGTGAAGGAGGCACGGCACCTGCCGAACGCCAGCACCTTCTGCGGCAAATGCGAAAGTGTGTGCCCTGTAAAAATCCCCCTGCCCAAGATCATGCATCGCTGGCGCGAGGTGGAGTTTGAAAGGCGTCTGTCGCCACCCTCGGTCCGCCAGGGCTTGTGGGCCTGGGCGCTGTTTGCCAAACGCCCACGCCTTTACCGCCTTGTCACCGCCATCGCGATGCGGGTGATGGGGTGGATGGGCAAGGAAGGGGCGTTCAAATCGCTGCCGCTGGCCGGCGGCTGGACCGGCACCCGCGATTTCCCCGCACCGCAGGGCCGCACCTTCCAGTCGCTGTACAAGGATCGCCGCCATGGATAGCCGCAGCGCCATCCTGGGACGTATCCTTGCTGCGGCAAAGGCGGGGGGACGCGATGAAGCCCGCGCCGCCGCCGATGTGGCCGCCCGTCTGGCAAGCCCGCCGGCCCATCCCACGCCGGGCCGGGTGAAGGGGCTGACAGCGTTGGGCCTGATTGAGCTGTTCACGAAAATGGCGACGGCGGTGGGGGCGGGCGTGGAACGGGTGGCCGATCCGGCCCGCGTGCCGCATGCCGTCGCCGACTATCTGTCTGGCCTGGGACATGGCTTGCAGGTGCGGATCGCGCCTGATCCCTGGCTGCGCGCCATCCCCTGGGACCGGCGGCCCAGCCTGTCGGTCGCCTTTGGCCGTGCGCAGGCCGGGGATCAGGTCGGCGTCACCACGGCCCTGGCCGGCGTTGCGGAAACCGGCACGCTGGTGATACCCAGCGGGTCCGATCAGGCGACCAGCCTTCTTTTCCTGCCACGCATCCATATCGTGATCCTGCCCTTGCACCATATTGTCGGCACCTATGAGGAAGCCTGGCACGGCCTTGCCATCCGGCAGCAGGCGCGGGGCCTGGGCATGCCGCGCAGCGTCAACATGGTGACAGGACCGTCGCGCACGGCGGACATCGAACAGACATCCTTGCCGCATGCGCACGGGCCGGGCCGGGTGCAGATCATCCTGGTGGGCGAACCGGACCCCGCCACGGCATGAAAG
>JAEMSB010000430.1:775-4260 GCA_016463045.1 Niveispirillum sp. | reverse complement strand
GTCATTGGGTGTGACAGGGTCATGATCGTCGGTCTCGATCCGCAGGGACGCCGCCGGCTTGCCCAGCAGGCCCGTGAACTCCATCGTTGCCAGCGACTGCTTCACGGCGGCGGTGGAGCCGGTCAGGACCAGCACCCCGCTGTCGCCGCGCGTCACACGGACATCGCCCATGGCTGTCACATTGACCATGCCATCGGTGGGGGTCAGGGTGACGGTCAGGGTCGGGCTGTCGGTGTCGGAGACGCTGACGCCGATAATTTCACCCGCGATACCGGCAACCACCAGCGGCTTGACGGGCAGGATATTCTCCGGCGCCGTCGCCACCCGCAGGTCCAGTATCGCCACGTCGCTGCGCGGGACGGTGCCGTTGCCGGCCACCACCTGGATGCTGCCGGACGTGCTGCCGCTGTCGGGCGTGAAATACAGGCCCGCCAGGGTAGCATTCACATCGGCCAGCGTACCCGTCACGGTGACGGCCCCGCTGCCCCGGCTCTGGCTGGCCGGGCCCACCAGGGTGATGGCACCGCCGGTGGGGATCAGGGTGACGGTAACGGTGCCACCCTGGGCCGCCTGTACGGCGATACCGCTCACCACGCTGCTGCGGCCCGCCAGGATGCCCGTGGCTGCCGGCATGGTCAGGCGAGGATTGGCGGGATCGTCATTCACGATGGTGGCATGGGCCTGGGCAACCAGGATGTCCATGCCGGACGATGGGTTGGACAGGGTGACGGTGAACCGTTCATCCTGTTCGATCACCGTATCGGCGGCGACCCGGACCGTGATGGTCTTCACCGTTTCGCCCGCTGCGAAGCTGACGGTGCCGGCAGGCAGGGTGCCCCCGAAATCGGCGGCGTCCAGACCGGAATTGCCACTGACCTGATAATCAACCGTGGCGGCCCCCAGGGCCGTACCCGAGCGGCTGACCTGGAAGGTGAAGTTGGTGAAGCCGCTGTCGCCCTCCGCCTTGGCCGTGTCGATGGCCGTGATGGAGAGACGGGTGGGAACAACGGTTCCAACCTGCGCCCCGGCCACGGCCGCGTCGAGATTGCTGCCCGTCAGGGCGGCGACGGCAGCATCCAGATTGCCGGCGGCAGTACCGTTGCGCAGGGCCGTGACGGTCGTCGTCTGGGCCACGACCTGCACACGGGCGATGGCGGTAAGGGCTGCCATCGGGTCCGTCAGGGCGGCAGCGCTATTCACCTGGGCATTAGCGGCCCCGATGATGAGACCGGCATTGGCCGCAATGGCCCCAACCTTGCCTGCATCCACGCCGGACAGCCGGGCAGCCGCCCCACGCAGAATGCTGGCCACCGTGGTGGCGTCGGCCAGGTTGAGGGTGGAACCCGCCGGTACCGCGCGGATGGCGTCGGCCAGTGCGTCCAGGATGGCCAGACCCGCCTTGCCGGCGCCCAGCGTGATGGTGGCCGCACCGTTCAGGACGGCAGCCCCATCCACGATCAGGTTGGCAATCTTCACCGCTTCGGCCTGCGCCTTCACGGCAGATGCAACCTGTGCGGTGCTGACGCCGCTGGCCGTTGCCGCTTGCAACGGATCGACATTCATCAGGTCAAGGCCGGCATCAATGCCAAGTGCCGACTTCAACTGTGCCGAGGCCGCAAGATTGGCGGACGCAGTTGCCTGTCTGCCCGCCAGGCCGACGATGGCACTGGTCAGCGGATTGATGACGGTGGCCCGCGCCGGCGCCTCATAGACGCCGTCGAAGGTCTGACCGGTGGAGATGTCGGTGCCGCCTACCATGATATAGGCACCGCTGCCGCCGGCGATGGCATAATTGCCGGTGGCGTCGGTGACGGAGGAGGCCTCGCCGGCATCCAGCGCACCATTGCCATTGGCGTCAGCGAAGACGGTGGCGCCGCTGATATAGCCGTCCACGGACTTGCCGCGCACAAAGTTGACCAGCACGCCGCCGAAATCGGCCCCTGTCAGGACGAAGTCGGCCTGTGCGGCATTTCCAGCCGCATCCTTAATGGCGCCGGCATTGACGATAAGACCGGCGACGGAGATGCCGTCACTGTCCAGATCGCCAGCCCCCACCACGTAACGGAAGGTCAGGACCGTACCGCCCGAGCCGCCGACATAGGATGCCTGCCGGCTGCTGCTGCCGACCAGAAGATCCAGCGCCGGGGAACCGTTGACGGTTACCGCTTCGTTGAAGGTCAGGTTGATTTCCACGCTGTCGCCGGGGAAGTAGGTACCGGTGGCGGGTGCGGAAACACCTGTGACCTGCGGCGGTACACGGTCGCGTGCGCCATCCAGGATGGTACCCGACACGCTGGACGGGTCATTGATGCGCGGGGTCAGGACCAGACCGGAGGAGGTGAGGCCCTCCAGCTTCACCGTGAAGGTCTCATCCCCTTCCAGCAGGGTATCAGCCTTCACCAGGATGGTGATTTCCTGCGTCGACTGGCCCGGCGCCAGGGTGACGGTGCCAGATGGCAGCGTGTCGCCCGCGAAGTCGAACCGGTCGATGCCGTTGCCTTCATCAATGCGCCAGGTGACGGTGACAGTACCGTCGTTGGCGGGCGTCTGGCCGGCGCTGCGGCTGATGGTGAAGCGGTAGGGAACCAGACCGTCGCCCGACGGCTCCACCTGCACCGAGGGGTTACCGCTGCTGACGCCAATGGCGATCAGCTGCTCCTCGGCGATGGAGATGTCCACAGCGCTGGCAAGGTTCCGCTGCCCGTCGCTGACCGAATAGGTGACGCGGCCCGCCGAACCGGAGAAGCCCGGATCGACACGGAAGGTCAGGCCCGCCAGTTCCATGGCCGACAGGGTGGTGCCCGCCGTGACGACACGGCCATCGGCATATTGCAGGACGCCGTGGCTGGGCAGTTCACCGATGCTCACGAACAGCTGATTGCCGTCCGGGTCCACGGGCATGTCGATGGACAGGCCGATGGCACCGGAATTCTTGGCAATGATCACCTGCTTGGGCGCCTGGATGATCGGATCGTTATTCTCACCATCGATGGTGATGTTAACGGTGGCCGTGGAGGTCAGGCCACCCTTGTCGGCGATGGTGTAAGTAAAGCTGTCCTGGCCCTGAGCGCCCAGGGGCAGGGCCTTGAAGGCCCCGTTGGGGTCATAGATATAGGTGCCGTCGGCGTTCACCCGGAGCTTGGCACCCGACGCCAAAGTGATCTGGCTGCCGACCGGCCCGTCACCATTGACGCCGATGATGGTGCGGGTGTCGCCAAGGTCGACATCCGTGTCATTCTCCAGCAGGCTTGTCCCGTTCAGGACGCCTGTTTCCTTGACACGGCCCGTATCATCCACGGCCTTCGGGGCCTGATTGACGTCGGCGATGGTGAGCGTGAAGCTCTGCGCGGCGGAGGCGCCGGCCTTGTCCGTTGCCGTGATGGTGATGCCCAGCACGCCTGCATCGTTGAAGCCCGGGGTGCCGCCGAAACTGCCGGTAGCCGTGTCGAAGGTCAGCCAGCTGGGCAGGGCGCCGCCGCCTGCCG
>JAEMSB010000430.1:0-765 GCA_016463045.1 Niveispirillum sp. | reverse complement strand
GTAAAGGTCAGCTTATCGCCGGTATCGACATCCTTGAAAGCCGTTTCGGGAAGGGTAAAGGCGAAGGCCTTGCCTTCCGAACCCGTCTGGTTGCCGATGCTGGTCCCGATCACGGGCGCGTCATTCACCGGCGTGACGGCCAGTGTGATGGTGCCGCCCACCGGCGCGTTGCCGGCGATATTGTCAGTGACTAGCAGGCTGACGCTGGTCGGCTTGTCATTGTTCAGCGCCGGCACGAACCGGGCTGCCGCCAAAGCGTCATTGATCTGGGCCATGGTGCCGATGGCTGTCCACACACCCGACGCCGCATCATAGCTGCCGCCGCCTTCGATCCGGCCCGTCAGCGGGTCGGCCAGGGTCAGCGTCGCTGTCAGGGCAGCATTGGGGGCGGCGGTCAGGGTGGCGCCGGCCAGGGAGACAGCCCCGCTATCCTCCACATAGGAGAGATCGCGCGACAGGCCCGTGGCGGTGATCTTGGTCTGGCCGACAATGAACGGCGCGCCGGATACCGGTGCGGCAATGTTATTGCCGGCAATGTCGGTGATCCCTGCACCATCGACCGTCAGCGTCACGGTACCGCCGCCCGTCAGGCCGGTGGCCGTCACCTCGACAGTTTGGGCATCCACGACGCGGATGCTGCCGATATCCCCCTTTGCGGTGCCGGTCGCGTTCAGCCCGAAAGCGGCGGCGGAGGCGCCGGCGACGGTTTCGGAGAAGCTGACACGCCAAGTCACGCTGGTGCTGTCCGGCGTCGGTGTCCCGACC
>JAEMSB010000429.1:3245-4288 GCA_016463045.1 Niveispirillum sp. | reverse complement strand
CGGCCATCACCTCCTCCAGCGTGGCGCGGAACGCCTCTACCAGACCGTGCGGCAGGTCGGAGATGAAGCCCACCGTGTCGGACAGGATGATCTTGCGGTTCGACGGCAGCATGATCGACCGCATGGTCGGGTCCAGCGTCGCGAACAGCAGATCCTTGGCGAAGACATCCGCCCCGGCCATGCGGTTGAACAAGGTCGATTTGCCGGCATTGGTATAGCCAACCAGCGCCACCACCGGATAAGGCACCTTTTCGCGCGCCTTGCGGTGCAAGCCACGGGTGCGGCGCACCTCCTCCAACTCGCCTTTCAGCTTGACGATCCGGTCGCTGATCAGTCGGCGGTCCATTTCGATCTGGCTTTCGCCGGGACCGCCCAGGAAACCGAAGCCGCCGCGCTGGCGTTCCAGGTGGGTCCAGGAACGAACAAGGCGTGACCGCTGATAGGTCAGGGCTGCCAGTTCCACCTGCAACTGACCTTCACGCGTGCGGGCACGCTTCCCGAAAATCTCGAGAATTAGGCCGGTCCGGTCGATGACCTTGGCCTTCCAGTCGCGTTCCAGGTTGCGCTGCTGAATGGGGGTCAGCGACTGGTCAACGATGACCAGACCGATCTCCGCCTCCTTGATCAGGGCAGCCACCTCCTCCACCGCGCCGGTCCCCAGAAGGGTGGCCGGGCGCGGACGGGTCACGCGGATGGCGCGGGCGTAGGCGACCTCAAGCTCAATGGCGGCGGCCAGACCCACCGCCTCGTCCAGGCGGGATTCGGGGCCGCGGGCGTCGTTCCGGTCCTCGGGCAGGACCGGATGCAGGACGAGGGCGCGGGTGGATGACCCGCGCCCCTCGTGATTACTCAACTCAGTCGTGGTCGGTCTCCTTGGCCGGCGGATCGAACAGTTGAATCGGATGCGCCGGCATCACGGTCGAGATGGCGTGCTTATAGACCAGTTGCGAATGGGCGTCACGGCGCAGCAGCACGGAGAAATTGTCGAACCAGGTGATGATGCCCTGCAGCTTGACACCATTGACCAGGAACACGGTCACGGG
>JAEMSB010000429.1:0-3235 GCA_016463045.1 Niveispirillum sp. | reverse complement strand
CGGGGGTCTTGCTCTTGCGGACATGGTTCAGGAACACGTCCTGCACGTTTTGAGATTTTTCTGACATTGGAGCAGCCTCGCTTATGCTCGGGTTATTGGGGACCCATCAGACGGGGGCCCAAGTTTGCACAGGATATCCGACAATCGCCCTTTCAGCCAACAGTGCGGACATCCGTCGATATGGTAGCAGCAATCTGCTTAACCAAGGATGAAATCGCCGCACACCCGTTAAGACTTATGGCTGGGGGAAAACGGTTCAACCCGTCGCCCACATGCGGCGTATCGCCCACCAGGACAGGCGTCAGGCCCGTCCGGTGCGCGATCTCCATATCGACATCGGCGTCGCCCACGAACCAAATATCAGGGCCGGGTTCAAAGCCTGTGGGTTTGAGCGCCATGTGAACGGGCGCCGGGTCCGGCTTGTCCGCCGCCGCATCGGTCGCACCGACCAGGGCATCGAAAAGGGGCGCCCAGCCCAGCATCTCCGCCTCTGCGCGCAGGAACCGGCCCGTCTTGTTGGATACGACACCCAGACGGATACCCATGCCATGCAGGGTGCGCAGCATGTCCTCGGCACCGGCAAGCACATCGGTATGGGTCAGGTGGTTGGCCTCAAAATGCGCGTAGAAAATATCGCGGGCGCGCGGCCATTCCTCCCCGAAAATCTCCGGAAAGCTGTCGCGCAGGGATTTGCGGATGCGACCGTAACTTTCCTCCAGCGTCCATTCCGGCTTGCCAAAGGCGCGCAGGGCAGCATTCACGGAGGCATGGACGCAGCGCCAGTTGCTGATCAGCGTATTGTCCCAATCAAACAGGATCGCGCGGGGCATACGGTCGAAGGGTGGGGTCAGATTGTCGATGCTCACTTGGCACTCACAGGATCGGTAGAACCGATATGGTCCATATAGGCCTGACGCAGACGCAGGCTGAGCGGGCCGGGCTTGCCATCGCCGACGGTCTTGCCATCGATGCGGGTCACCGGCAGGGCGAAGGTGCTGGCGCTGGAAACAAACGCTTCGCGGGCTTCATAGGCCTCCGCGACGCTGAATGCCCGTTCCTCGAACCGGATGCCCAGGTCACGGGCGCAGTCCAGGATGGACAGGCGGGTGATGCCGTTCAGGATCTCATTGCTGGGTTGGCGCGTCACCAGGGTGCCGTCAGCGGTGACGATCCAGGCGTTGGACGAACAGCCCTCTGTCACCAATCCGTCGCCATCCACCATCCAGCCCTCAAACGCGCCGGCTTCCGCCGCTTTCTGCTTGCCCAGCACCTGCGGCAGCAGGCTGGTGGATTTGATGTCGCGGCGCAGCCAACGAATATCGGGCATGGTGATAACAGAAACCCCCTTTTCCAGGGTCGAAGCCGGCTGAAACGCGGTACGGCGGCAGGTCAGGACCAGGGTGGGGGCCGGGTTCTTCGGGAACTTGAAATCACGCGGGGCGGCACCGCGCGTGATCTGAATATACAGCAGGGCATGGCGGGCGCGGTTGCGCCGGACCATTTCGCCCATGATGAAGCGCAAGGTCGCGGGCTTCACTGGCCAGGGGATCGACAATTCCTTCAATGACCGCGCCAGCCGCGTCAGGTGCCCATCGGCATCCGCCGGCTTGCCATCAACAATGGTCACCACCTCATACACGCCATCAGCAAACTGAAACCCCCTATCCTCGATATGCACGCTGGCATCAGCGTGCGGGACGTAGCGGCCGTTGACATAGGCAATGCGGGGCATGGGGTTTGGTCCAGTTATGTTTATGCGGGTTCAAATATGCGGCTATTGAATCAGAAAAACTCAAGCCGTACCGCGAACATCTTCTCCACCTTCTTCACCTGCCCCACCTCAGCCAGGATGATCACCCGGTCATTGGGTTTGATGACGGTGCTGGGGCGCGGGATGATCACCTTGCCGGCGCGCACGATGGCGCCGACGATGATGCCGGCGGGCAGACGGATATCCTTCAGGGGCGTGTTGATCAGGGTGGAGGTTTCGAGCGCCTCTGCCTCGATCACCTCGGCGAAGTTCTCACGCAGGGAATGCACAGCCTTGATGCGGCCCCGGCGCACATGCTGAAGTATCGATGAGACGGTGATGGAACGCGGGCTGACGACGGCATCGATGCCCAGCGGCAGAACAAGCGGCTGATAGGTTGTCTTGTTGATCAGGGTGATGGCTCGCTTGCAGCCATTGCGCTTGGCCAGAAGGCTGGCCAGGATATTGCCCTCATCGCTGTTGGACACGGCCACCACCGTCTCCGACGCGCCGACATTGGCCTCCTCCAGGATGGCAGGGTCCAGGGCGTCACCATGCAGGACCATGGTGCGCTTCAGCTTCTGCGCCACATGGGTGGCACGACGACGGTCCACCTCGATGATGCGGGCTGACACGCTGGGCTGGTTCTGCTCAATCTCTTCGGCAAGACACAGGCCGATATTGCCGCCACCGACAATGATGACGCGCCGCGCCTGCCGCTCCTCATGGCCGAAGGCGGCCATGGCGCGGGCAACGTGGTTCGTATCGGCAACGAAATAAACCTCGTCGCCGGGAAGCATCTGATCATTGCCGCCGGGGATGAACTGCCGGTCGCCCCGGATGATGGCCACCACCTCGATCGCCAGATCGGGGAACAGGCCCGTCAGCTGCCGCAGCGGCGTGTTGATGATTGGACAATTGTCGGTGCAGACGACGCCGATCACCTTCACCAGCCCATCGGCCAGGGGGATCATGTCGAAGGCGCCCGGCACCTGCAGCCGCCGCGACACCGCGCGCGCCACCTCAATCTCGGGCGAGATGATGACGTCGATGGGCAGATGCTCGCGGGAAAACAGGTCCCGCCAGATCGGCTGAAGGTACGATTGATGACGCACGCGCGCGATCTTGGTGGGCACGTTGAACAGGCTGGCCGCCACCTGACAGGCGACCATGTTCACCTCGTCCGCCAGCGTCACAGCGATCAGCATGTCGGCATCCGCCGCCCCCGCCGCCTCCAGCACATTGGGGTGGGAGGCGAAGCCCACCATGGCCTGGACGTCTAGCGTATCGCTGATCTTCTGGATCAGTTCCGGCGACTGGTCGATGACGGTGACATGGTTGCCCTCCGACGCCAGATATCTGGCGATGTTGGACCCGACCTGACCGGCGCCGCAAACGATGACTTTCATGAAGGATACCCTGTCAGGAATTGACGGGAAAGGAAGCGAAGCAACCGATCACCCCTCACTCCACCAGCTTCAACCC
>JAEMSB010000428.1:1191-4304 GCA_016463045.1 Niveispirillum sp. | reverse complement strand
GAAGCGGGGGGCGCCATTGACGATGCCATCGACGCGACCGATGGTCTGTCGGGCTGGAAACCGTTTATCCCAGGCAGGGGCAGGTCGATCCAGTAGCGCCGACGCTGGAACGGATAATGCGGGACCGAGGTCCAGCGTCGGTCTTGTCCGCGATAGAGTGCCGACCAAGTGACATCGATACCGCTGGTGTATAATGCTGTAAGGGCTTGGTGGAAGGCCCGCAGGTTGGGCTGGGTCGACCGCAGGCTCGGCAGCCAACTGCGCTCCCCCGCTGCCTCCGGCGATAGGCATTGTCGGCCCATGCCCAGAAGCGTGGCTTGCGGTCCGATCTCGACAAAATGCTGCACACCGTCGTCGATCAAAGTTTGTATGCCAGCGGCAAACGCTACCGGGTGACGGGCATGATCGACCCAATAGCGCGCACATGTCATCTCTGTACCCGCCACCCGACCGGACAGGTTGGAGACCAGCTTGATCCGGGAGGGCGCGAACGCGACGCCAGACGCGACCTGTTCCAACGCCGCTAACATCGGGTCCAGCCGGTGGGAATGGAAGGCGTGCGACACATTGAGCCGGGTGATGCCGATGCCGTCACTCACCAACCGCGCCACGACCGCGTCCACAGCGTCCTGGTCCCCGGACAAGACGCAGGCACGCGGCCCGTTGATGGCCGCGATACTGATCCGGCCGTTATAAGGCGCGATCAGGTTGGCCAGGTCCGCAGCCGGGGCGGCAATGGCCGCCATGGCGCCCCCGTCGGGCAACGCTTGCATCAAGCGACCGCGTTCGGCGATCAAGCGCAGGCCGTCCTCCAGGCTGAACACGCCCGCGATACAGGCGGCGACATATTCACCTACGCTATGGCCCATAACAGCCACGGGCTTGACCCCCAGCGACATCCAGAGCTGGGCCAACGCATATTCCAGCACGAACAGGGCGGGCTGGCAGAGGGACGTGCGGTTCAGGGCCACCGGGTCACCCGCAAACATCAAGTTGCGAATGGACAGGCCCAGCGTTGGACGCAGCAGCGCGTCGCACTGATCAATGCTGTCACGAAAAGCCGTCTGGGTCTCATAAAACTGTCGGCCCATGCCCACATATTGAGATCCTTGACCCGTGAACAAAAAGGCCACCCTAGGTCGCGCGTCATCGGCTTTGTGGCCCGCAACAACGCCTGGTTCGGCCCGACCTTCCAAGTAACTGCCCAGTTTGCGCCGCAGCTCGACACCGCTGTGGGCTTGCAGGGCCAGCCGGTGCTGCCAGTGATGGCGCCCGGCATTGGCCGCGTAACACCAATTGGCGAGGGACCGTCCGCCATCGGGCGTCGCATCTGTTGGTAGAGCGGCCATGTGTGCGCTGGCCAGCGCGTGCAAGGCGGCATCGTCCCGCGCCGACAGGCAGAGGATGTAGGAGGCATCCTGAGGCTGATGCGCTTGCGGTTGCTCTGCCGGGGCTTCGGCTAAAATGACATGGGCGTTGGTGCCGCTGAACCCAAAGGCGCTGAGCCCAGCCATCCGGGGGCGATCGGTGCGTGGCCACGGCGTGCGTTCGGTCACAACCTGTATCGGCAACTGCGCCCAGGGGATATGGGGGCTCGGCTGATTGAAGTTTCTAGACGGGGGGAGTTCGCTGTGGCGCAGGGATTGGACCAGCTTGATCAGCCCACCCAAGCCTGCCACCGGCTCCATATGGCCAATATTCGTCTTGACTGAGCCGAGTTTCAATCTGGCCTGGCGTTCCACGCCATAAACAGCGCTCAGGGCTTCCACCTCAATCGGGTCGCCAAGCGGTGTCCCGGTTCCGTGGGCTTCGACATAGTCGATCTGGGCGGGTGTGACGCCGGCATCGCGCAAAGCCTCGGCGATCACCTGCTGCTGGGCGGTGCCATTGGGGGCGGCAAGGCCGCTGGTGCGTCCGTCCTGATTGACGGCTGTGCCCTTGATCACGGCCAGGATGCGATTACCATCGCGGATGGCATCGGGCAGCCGTTTTAGCAAGACAAAACCGCACCCTTCCGCCCTTGTATAGCCGTCGGCCATGGCGTCGAACGTCTTGCAGCTTCCCGTTGGTGACATGGCGCGCAGCTTGGAGAAGCAGACGTGGATGTCCGGCGACAAGATCAGATTGGCCCCGCCCACAAAGGCCATGTCGGATTCTTTGCGGCGCAGGCTTTGGCAAGCCAGATGCAATCCCACCAACGTCGAAGAGCACGCCGTATCCAATGTCAGGCTCGGCCCATGCAACCCCAGGAAATAAGATAACCGACCCGCCGCCGTGCTGAGCGTGCTGCCCAAGATGGTGTAGGCATCGATACGCTCCATTTCCCCAGAATGCCGGTGGGCCAGGGCATAATCCTCGCCCGACATGCCGACAAAGACACCCGTGCGACTATGCTTCAAGTCGGCCAGGTCCAGGCAGGCATCCTCCACCGTTTCCCAAGCCACCTCCATCAGGAGGCGATGTTGCGGGTCAAGCGCGCGGGCCTCCCGTGGGGCGATGCCAAAGAAACCGGCATCGAAATCCTTTACCGGATGATCAAGGAACCCCGCCCGCGCCGTATACATCCGGCCCGGCGCTGCATAGTCGGCCGAATAAAATGCCGCTGCGGGCCATCGATCAACGGGCACTTCGCTGATTGCGTCGCCGCCGTCGCGGATCAATGTCCAGAAACGGTCGGGATCATTGGCACCGCCGGGAAACCGGCAGGCCATGCCGATGATCGCCAGATCGTCTTTCCGGCGCAGTTCGGCATTTTCTTCCAGCAACTGACGTATGGTCGCCTTGGCGGTGATCAACGCCTGCTTGAAGGCATTCTCGCGCTCGTTATTGGACGCTTCGGTCATCGATTTTTGCATCCGTTCCCGAGTATCAGTCCTAAGCGTGAAGAATTTCTAGGCGCCCCTGCCCGGCGTAGCTGGTCAGATCGACATCCGCGACGCAGCGCACCTTCACGAAATTCAGGGTCAGATCCCCGACAAGGCGGATCGAGCCAGCACCGGCGGCAAAGTCGGCCTTGCTGACATCGCTCAAGGTGCGGTCAATTCGAAGGCCCAGTTCCGTGCCGCCCTGGGTTTTGGGGAAGGTGATGTGGATGAAACCCCGGTCGAGGGTTT
>JAEMSB010000428.1:0-1181 GCA_016463045.1 Niveispirillum sp. | reverse complement strand
GTAATATTGCGCTCTGGTCGCAGGCTGAGAACCACGCTATGGGTGCCGGTTGCCAGTCGTTGAACCAGGTCATCCTCCGCCTCCTCTGGATCGGACTCGACAAGTCTATCCGGTTCGGCTCCGGAGGCTTGCGCCGCCGCCTCCATCTGTTCACGCAGGCTGCGTGGCCGCATGTCGGTCCAGATTTTTTCGATGTAGTCAAGGCATTGCGCCCGCATTCCACTGAACCCGGCGCTGTGCCAGCCCAGGGGCAATGCCCGATCCTTTGGCCAGATCGAATATTGTTCCTCGTCATTGATGACCACACTGAATAGGGTGGTGTCGTCGTGTTCCTGGTCCCACATTACGTCGCCTCATTCATAGTGCACAAGCCGGATGCGCCGGACTACGCCAATACACTTGCCATCGCTCGCAACAGAAGATCGCGGTCGGAGCGCAAAAAGAAATGGTCGCCTGGGAAAATCCGCAACTTAGTACCTCCAGAACTATGCTCGCCCCACGCCTCCACCTCCTGCGGCGACACTTCGCTATCCTGCCGACCGGCATAGAGCACAAACGGGCAGGGTAATGGCTCATCAGGGATAAAGTTATACCCATCGCAGACCGAAAAGTCGGCGCGGAGCGCTGGTAAGATCATGTTAACCAGATCGGGAATGGCGAACACATCCTGGGGCGTGCCGCCGAACGACTTGATCGCTTCCAGAAACGCCTCATCGGAAAGGCCGATTAACCGGGGTCTGCGGATCGGCAGATGCGGGGCTCGATGGGCCGACAACAACAGTTGCGTTGGCAATGGCGCGCCCTTGCGCCGCAGCGCTCGCGTCAGTTCAAAGGCGATCAAACTGCCCATGGAATGGCCGAACAGGACGTAGGGCTTGTCCAGCCAAGGTAAAATCTCATTGGCCAGCCGGTCCACCAATGGATCAATGGCGCTGAACGGCGGATCCGACAGGCGATTTTCGCGTCCGGGGAGTTGGATCGGACATAGTTCCACAAACGTGGGCATAGAGGCACCCCAACTGCGGAACAACGACGCTCCGCCACCGGCAAAGGGCAAGCAGAACAGTCGCGTCGTTGCCGACGGGTTGGGTGCCGGACACGTGATCCATTTTCCGGGCGGGCGGAGAGACGATTGCGCCGCGTCGCGGCCTGGATTGCTTACCTCTTTGAAAGACCCGTGC
>JAEMSB010000427.1 GCA_016463045.1 Niveispirillum sp. | reverse complement strand
ATGGTGACCCCGCCAACCCAGGCGCCCAGGGCATTGCCCAGATTGAAGGCCGCGATGTTCAGGCTGCTGGCCAGCCCCTGCCCCGCCCCTTCCGCCTTTTCCAGCACGCGCATCTGCAAGGGGGCGACGGTGGCGAAGGCGGCGATGCCCATCAGGCCGACAAAGATGATGGCCGCGATCTTGTCGTGCATGACAAAGCCCATCACGCCTTCCACCAGGGCCAGTGCGATCAGCGTGCCCAGCAGCGTGGGCATCAGCCGCTTGTCCGCCAGCTTGCCGCCCAGCAGGTTGCCGATGGCCAGACCACCGCCGAACACCAGCAGGATGGGCGACACCGCCGCGTCGGAAAAGCCGGTGATGCGGGTCAGGATCGGCTGGATATAGGTGAAGACCGCAAACACGCCGGCAAAGCCCAACGCCGTCATCACCAGCCCCAACCAGACCTGCGGCTTGGTCAGCACCGTCAGTTCCTGGCGGATGGACAGGGGCTGCGGCGCGGTCTTGTCCGCCGGCACGAAAACGGCCAGCACCAGCGTGGCGGCAATGCCGATCAGGGCCACGGCCCAGAAGGTGGAACGCCAGCCAAAATGCAGGCCCAGCCAGGCCCCGAACGGCACGCCCAGCAAGGTGGCCATGGTCAGGCCCGTGAACATGATGGCGATGGCAGACGCCTTGCGATCCGGCGCCACCATTCCAGTCGCCACAATGGAGCCGACACCGAAGAAGGTGCCATGGGCCAGCGAGGTGATAACCCGCGCCACCATCAACGACGTATAGTCCGGCGCGATGGCGCAGGCGATATTACCGATGGTGAACACCACCATCAAGGCGACCAGCAGCACCTTGCGTGGCAGCCGGCCCGTCATAAGGGTCAGAAGCGGCGCACCGGCAAACACCCCCAGCGCATAGCCGGAAATGAGCAAGCCCGCTGTGGAGACAGAGATCCCAAGGTCGGCAGAGACCTGCAACAGCAGGCCCATGATGACGAATTCCGTCGTGCCGATGCCAAAGGCACCAGCCGTCAGGGCAAATAATCCGATTGGCATGATTTCAGGTTCCGGATGAAGCGGATGACATGGGCGCCAAGATGGACGCATCCCCATCCGTGAACTAGACTGCCTGCCGGAACATGATTTGTGAGTTCGGGTCACATGTCGCGATTGGAGATCAACCGGGCCGGCGAGATGGAGGTTTTCGCCCGCGTGGTGGAGGCGGGCAACTTCTCCGGCGCGGCCCGGGCGTTGAATATGACGCCATCGGCGGTCAGCAAACTGGTCGCCCGCATGGAGGCGCGGCTGGGCGCGCGTTTACTCAACCGCACCACACGCCAACTGCGTCTCACGCCGGAAGGCGACCTGTTCCATGAACGCTGCCGCCGCATCCTGGCCGACATGGCGGAGGCAGAGCAGGAGGTGGCCGCCGGCAGTACCCCGCGCGGGCCAGTTCGCATCAACAGTTCGGTGCCGCTGGGCATGCTGTATCTGCTGCCGCTGGTGCCCAAACTGTCGGCGCTTTATCCCGAGATCCAGTTGGACATCACCCTGACCGACATGGTCGTGGACCTGATGCAGGAACGCGCCGACATCGCCATCCGCGTCGGCCCGCTGAAAGGGGCCAACCTGTTGGCCCGCAAACTAGGCGAGGGCCAGGTGGTGGTCGTGGCCTCTCCTGATTATCTGGCCCGTCATGGCACCCCGCGCACGCCCGACGATCTGGCCCAGCACAATCTGATGGCCTTCGGATTCGTGCGCAGCGTCGGTCCCTGGCCCTTCCGTATGCCCGATGGCAGCCGGATCGAGGTGCCGGTACGGGGCAATATCCGCCTGGGCGATGGCGAAAGCATGCGGCATCTGGCCCTGGCCGGGCACGGGCTGGCCCGCCACGGCCTGTTCCACGTCGCCGCCGACATTGCGGCGGGGCGGCTGGTGCCGCTTCTGGAGGATTATTCGACGGGAGAGGTTGAGGTGGTGCATGCCGTGTTCCAGGGCGGCCCGGTCATGCCGCCGCGCATCCGTGCGGTGATCGACTTTCTGGCCCGCGAAATGCGCATCGGGTGATGCAGCCTGACTGTGCGCGTCCTCACTTTCGGGCTGTGACCAATGCCGGTAGGGTGGCCGCCATCTGACCCAACCCGTCATTGCAAGGAACCGTCAATGACCATCCAGCTTCATGCCTGGCCAACCCCGAACGGCTACAAGGTCTCTATCGCGCTTGAGGAAATGGGCCTGCCCTATGAGGTGCATGCCGTCAATATCGGCGCGGGGGACCAGTTCAAGCCCGATTTCCTGAAGATCGCGCCCAACAACCGCATGCCCGCCATCGTCGACCCCGAGGGGCCGGAGGGCAAGCCGTTGAGCCTGTTTGAAAGCGGCGCCATCCTGATCTATCTGGCAGAAAAGACCGGGCAGTTCCGGCCCAAGGACCCCGCTGTCTGGTACACCCATATTCAGTGGCTGATGTGGCAGATGGGCGGCGTCGGCCCGATGTTCGGGCAGGCCGGACATTTCATCCTCTACGCCCCCGAAAAGGTGCCCTATGGCATCGAGCGCTACCGCAACGAGTCCAAGCGCCTGTTGAAGGTGGCCAATACGCGGCTGGAAGAGGCCGCCTATCTGGGTGGTGATGAATATGGCATCGCCGACATGGCGACCTTCCCCTGGGTCCGCAATGCCCCGAAATATGATATCGACCTGAACGAGTTCCCGCATGTGCAGCGCTGGTTCAACGCCATCGCCGCCCGCCCGGCGGTACAGCGTGGCCTGGGCCTGCTGGCCGACAAGGTGAAGCCGGCAGGCACCCCGCTGTCCGACAAGGAACGCGAGAACCTGTACGGTAAGAAGTAAACATGGTCAGGGCCTGTCACCGCAGTGACAGGCCCTGTTCAGTTCCAGGGCCGCGCCGCAGCACCGGCCCGGACGGCATCCACCCTGATATCGCCATCAAGGTAGAGGGCGTGCGCCCCCTTGTCGGCCAGGGTCTGCGGCCCGATCACAATCGGGGCCGCGCATTCATTTAGCGGATGGCGCGTAACCAGGGCATCAATGCCAGGCTGGCACAGTGCACTGACAGCCGCCGGGGACAGGGCAATGGCGACCGTCCGGCCATTCAGCCGGTAAAGGCAGGCATCCGGCGTGGCACAGGTCAGGCGGCCATCCTTGCTGCCCTTCTTGGGCCAGGTTTGGGGTTCAACCGGCAATCCGTCCCTTTGCGCCCATTCATCACTGTCAAACCGTCCGGAGCGCCGGGTGGAAACGGCAAGGGAACCGTCGGCCAGACGGATACCAACCACCTTGCCATCCCCGTTGATCCGCAGATCGGGCCGCGGTGTCAGGGGCAGAAACATCAGGCCGGCCAGCATGCCGGCCAGACCCAACAGCCTGATCCGCCCCTGCCACAGGCACAGCCATAGGCAGGACAGGGTGAAAATCACCAGCCCTGCCGCCGGTAGCAGCGGCAGATGCAGGGCCGCGCCCGGCATGTCGGCGACCCAATGCGCGGTCCACAAAATCGCCTCCGCCCCCCAGCCCATGGCGGTGATGGCCCAGCCTTCCAGGCCCAGCGGCATCAGCAGATAGACCAACAGCCCCCAGGGCATGACCCAAAAGCTGGTGACCGGCACCGCGATCATGTTGGCCAGCAGGCCATAGTTCGACATCTGCTGAAAATGATGCAGGCCGAAGGGGATGGTGACCAGACCCGCCACCAGGGAGGTTAGCGACAGACTGCCGACATAGGTCAGGCTTTGGCCAAACCAGCCCTGCCCCCCCTCCTTCCGGCGCGCGGCTATCCAGGGTGTCGCCACCTCGAACGCCGCCACCAGCGCGATGACGGCGGCGAACGACATCTGAAAGCTGGGGCCGATGATGGTTTCCGGCTGGATCAGCATCACCACCAGGGCCGCCACGGCCACGACGCGCAGGGAGAACGGGTTTCGGTCCACCAGCACCGCCAGCAGCATGACGCCGGTCATCAGCACCGACCGCTGCGTCGGCACGGGCGATCCCACCATCAGCATATAGAAGATGGACGCGACAAGCGCCGCCACCGCCGCATATTTCTTGATGGGGTGGCGCAAGGCCAAGGCGGGCCATAGCGCCATGCCGCCGCGCAGCAGAAAGAAGACCAGTCCCGCCACCAGCGCAATATGCAGGCCGGAGATGGACAGAAGATGCTGCAGGCCCGACTGCCGCATCGCCTCCATATCCGGCTCCGGTATCGCGGTGGGCTGGCCGTTCAGCAGGGCCGTGACCATGCCGGCCACCGCCGGATCGGGAAGACGTGCCGCCACCCGGTCGGCAATCACATGGCGCGAC
>JAEMSB010000426.1:3585-4323 GCA_016463045.1 Niveispirillum sp. | reverse complement strand
CTATGACGTGCAGTTCGATGACCGCCTGCTGGCCCTGACGCTGGGGCCGGGCATCGTCGGCAACCCGTCGTCGCTGCAGAATGTCGGCGGTGTGTCCACGCGCGGTATCGAAGCGGGTGCGACCGTCGAGGTGACGGACGCTGTCTCCATCGTCGCCTCCTACACCTATAATGACAGCACCTATGACGATAACGTCCTAGGTGCCAACGGGGCGGTGACGGCGGCGACCGATGGCAAGACCGTCGTCAACGCACCGAAGAACCTGCTGCGCGGTGAGCTGAAGTACGACGACGGCAATCTCTATGCCTCGGCCAGCGCCGCCTATACCGGCAAGCGCTACTACACCTACCTGAACGACGCCTCGGTCGAAGGCTATACCCTGGCGGAAATCAGCGTCGGTTACCGGTTCGAAGGTAATGCCTGGCTGGAAGGCACCGAGCTGCAGGCCAATGTGACCAACCTGTTCGACAAGGAATATGTGTCGACCATCGGTTCCAACGGCTTCACCAACAGCGACCCGACGGGCACGTCCCAGACCCTGCTGGCCGGTGCGCCGCGTCAGTTCTTCGTGTCGCTGAAGAAGCAGTTCTGATCTGCCGCTTAGGTCGTCATCCCGACGGACGTCGGGATGACAAGGGGGGCTTCAGCCCCTCTGATTTGCATCGTCTCTCTTCCCTTTTTGAAACTGGGGCGGGCAATGGGCCCGCCCCTTCTTTCTGTCTGGAGGCAACCATGTCC
>JAEMSB010000426.1:0-3575 GCA_016463045.1 Niveispirillum sp. | reverse complement strand
CCCCCTTCTCAACCGCCGTCTGCTGCTGACCGGGCTGGCCGCAGCGCCGCTGGTGGCGCAGACCGTTCAGGCCCAGGCCGTGCGCCGCCTGCCGGAAACCGCCATGCCCACCCGTATCGCCTTCGGGTCCTGCGCGCACCAGACCAAGGACCAGCCAATCTGGGATGCCATCCTGGCCGCCAAGCCCGACCTGATGATCCTGCTGGGCGACAATGTCTATCTCGACACCCGCAATGTCGAGGACATGAAGGCCAAATACGCCATGCTGGCCGCCAAGCCGGGGTTCCAGAAGCTGCGCGATGCCGTGCCCATCGTCGCCACCTGGGACGATCATGATTTCGGCGAGAATGACGCCGGTGCCGACTATCCCATGAAGGCCGATAGCCGGAAGCTGTTCTGTGATTTCTTCGGCGAGGCACCCGACAGTATCCGCCGCACGCGGCCCGACGGCATCTACACCGCTTATGAGTTCGGCCCCAAGGGCCGGCGGTTACAGATCATCCTGCCCGACCTGCGCTGGAACCGCACGCCGCTGGCCACCATCGACATGGGTGGCAAGGAGTATAAGGAATGGGCCACAGCCCGGCATGAGGCAGGGCAGAGCGTTCCCGGCCCCTATGCCCGCCTGCCCGAAGGGGCGGCGACGCAGTTGGGGGCGGCGCAGTGGCAATGGCTGGAGGGGCAGCTGGCCCGACCCGCCGACCTGCGCATCCTGGCCTCGTCGCTACAGGTCGTGTCGGATTTCCCGGGCTGGGAGGCCTGGATCAACTTCACCCATGACCATCAGCGCCTGATCGAAACGATCCGGGAGAAGAAGGCCAACGGCCTGTTCTGCATTTCCGGCGACACGCATTATGCCGAAATCTCGAAGCTGGACTGGAACGTGCCCTACCCCCTGTGGGATTTCACCTCCTCCGGCCTGACGGAGGTCTGGCCCGTGCTGCCACCCAATGCACGGCGGGTGGGCGAGGCATACCGTGCCCAGAATTTCGGCCTGATCGAGATCGACTGGGCGGCCAAACAGGTGGTGGTGACCATCCGCGATGTGGGTGGGGCGGAACAACTGCGTCAGGTGGTGGCGTTGGGGGATCTGCGGGTCTAAAATCCCGGATCGGGGCGCAGGTGAATGACGTCAAGGCCATGGGCCGCCGTCAGACGGTTGGCGACCGTCAGGCGGTGGCACTGGCCATGGTCGGCCTCAAAGCACAGAAGGCAGGCGGGTTTGTCCAGCGACAGGGAACCCGCCAGGGCCAGTTCATACTGCGCCTCCGGCCGTGACAGCCCTTCCTCAACGATGGACCAGAATTCGTCCATGCGACCGGCCCGGTTGGCCAGACGCCCTTCCTTGGGCGTGCCCAGCTTTTTCAGGTGCAGATACTCGATCCCTTCTGCCTCCAGACTGGCGCGAAGCGGTGATTTGGAAAAGCCGGCGCGGCGGGAGGATGGCAGTTCGCGTACATCCAGCAGCAGCCGGACCCCCGCCGCCTTCAACGCCGCGATCACCGCCCCCTGGCTGGCGCCTTCATACCCTAGCGTGTGCAGGATCATGGGGTGCTCCTCCGGCTGGTCGTCCTTCCCTCAGCCCCCCTCCTCCGCATCGACAAAACGATAGCCGATGCCCGGCTCCGTCTGTACGAAAACGGGTGCGTTGGGGTCATCCTCGATCTTCTGGCGCAACTGGCGGACATAGACGCGCAGGTACTGCACCTCGTCGGCCTTGGCCGGTCCCCAGACCTCTTTCAGGATCTGGGCATGGGTCAGGATGCGGCCCGCATGCTGGGCCAGAAGTCGCAGCAGGTCAAACTCCGTGGGTGACAGGTGCAGGCGCTTGCCAGCCTTCTGCACATGCCGGTTGACCATGTCGATTTCCAGATCACCCACGCGCAGCAGGGGGCGCCCGCCTACCTGCTGTATCGCATGGCGCTGGGCCGCCCGGATGCGGGCCATCAATTCGCCGGCCCCGAACGGCTTGGTCACATAGTCATCGGCGCCCAAGTCCAGAGCCAGGATCTTGTCCTGCTCCCGGTCGCGACTGGACAGCACGATCAGCGGTACCGGGCGTTCGCGTTTCAGGGTGGGAATCAGGTCCAGACCATCCATGTCGGGCAGGCCCAGATCCAGCAGGATCAGTTCGGGCAGGGCCTGACGGGCCAGGGTCAGGGCCTGGGACGCGGATGTCGCCTCCACCATCTCCCACCCTTCCGGGGTGATGATGGTTTTCAGCAGGCGGCGGATCGCCACCTCATCCTCGACCACCAGGATGCGGTGGGACCGCGTCATGCCGTCGCCTCCGCCATCACCACATCGCCGCGCGGGTCCACGGCCAGGGTCATCTCAAGACAGGCGCCGGGGCCGCCATCGGCCCGGTCGCGCGCCGTCAGGGTGCCGCCCATCGCCTCCACAAAGCCACGCGCAATGGCAAGGCCCAGGCCGGTGCCGGCGGTGCGGTGGTCCTTCGCCTCTACGCGGAAGAACTTGTCGAAGATGCGGACCCGCGCCTCCTCCGGAATGCCCGGCCCCTCATCCTCCACCCGCAGCTTCACATGCGCCGCGTCGCGCAGGGCCTGGATGCGGACGGCGGTGCCGTGGGGCGCGTATTTGCCGGCATTATCCAGCAGGTTGAACAGGGCCTGTTCCAGCAGCAGATGGTCGCCCTGTACCAAGGGCAGGTCACCCGGCATGCGGATATCGATCATATGGCCCGTCAGGACCGGCCCCGCCCGGCGTACCGCGCCCGACACGACATCGGCCAGATCGATAGGCTCCCGCTTCAGGTCCAGGGCGCCAGCCTCCAGCCGCGTCATGTCCAGAAGGTTGCGCACGAAGCGGGCCATGCGTTCGGCCTCCCCATGCAGCGTATCCAGCATGGACGCGGTCTCCGCCGGTTCCAGCCGCCCCTGCCCCGCCTTCAACCCCGTAACCGTGCCGATAATGGCAGCCAGCGGGGTGCGCAGGTCGTGGGACAACGAGGTCAGCATGGCCGATCGCAACCGTTCCGTCTCCCCCTCCAGCTTGGCCTGATCAATGGCGCGGACCAGCTTCACCCGCTCAATCGCCACCGCCGCCTGATCCAGCAGCGCATCCAGCAGACGGCGATCATCGGGTGTCAACAGGGGGCCGGTGCCGGCATCATCGCTGCCAATCCCCGCCACCGCGACGGTGGCGCGTTCGGTGCGCAGCGGCAGGTACAGGCGCTGTGTACCCGGCAGGGTGGCAGCCCCCCGCCCCGCTGGCTTGCCATTCTCAAACGCCCAGACGGCGGCGGCATGGTCGGCGTTGGAAATCTGGTCATCGGGCGGGTAGGCGGAGGCCGGATACAGGCTGGCGGCATTGTCATCATCCGCCGGCAGCATCAGAACGACGCGCAGTTTCAGCATCAGGGCGATCTGATGACTGGCCGCCCAGAGCAGATCATCCATATCGCCGATGCCGGCCAGCTTGCTGGCAAAGGCCGACAGCTGTGCCGTGGTGCGGGCCCGGATACGGGCGATTTCCGCCTGTTCGCGCACCCGCGCCGTCAACCGGCTGGTCAGCATGGCGACGCCCGTGAAAAAGACCAGCGACCAGATATTGGA
>JAEMSB010000425.1 GCA_016463045.1 Niveispirillum sp. | reverse complement strand
GCACCGGGGGCACCGGCGCTGGACCGCGCGGCGGAGTAAGGGGGGCAAACTCAGTGCCGCGAAGCGCCGGCCAAAGCGATATGCCCCCCTGCCGGGTTCCCCCCCAGCTTTTGCAGTGCCGCCACCGCTGACGGCCAGTCAGCGGGAGCAGCCACATCCGGTAGGGAGCCAATAACCTTAAATAACCTTCTATAGACTCCCTCGGAGGCAAAGGGGTCGGAGAGAACCAGAAGCAGATCCTTGACGACACCCACCTGTCCAGCCGGGGTACGGGCCCGAACCTCGGTGGTATCAACCAGGGCGTGGTGCAGAACTTGCCGTTCGGCGGCGTTCTTGTCGTCGGTCAAGTGCTTGCGTAGGGCCAGGGCCACACTATCGGCGGCATCAAATGGCAGGCGACGGGCGACCGTGCCCAAAGCCTTGGCCATTGCCATACGCTCGCCAGGATCCTTTGCAGCCTCCAAAGATTTGCGCAATACGCCCTCCATGGCCATTAAGGTACCGGGGCCAACGCGAGAAGCGAAGATACCCACAAGATTGGCGATACGGACACGATTGTCGATATCGCTGGTGTTGGCCATGTGTGACAGCAAGGATTTAATTGTATCATCAGCAATATTCATTTCGACACGCTCAACAAAGGCACTCATCAGACTGGCAACAGCATTTTTTTTGGCAGGGTCTTCCGCCACCTTGAACTGGCTATTTAGATATTGGACTGCATTGATCGCATGCTCCGCATCAAGCGATTCACCTAATGACTTAATTGATTCTGGTGAAATGGTCGAACGGTAACTATATTGTGCGTCTACACTTAAACTTTCTCCAATTTTTTTTAGGAAGTAATCAATGATATATTCAAAATCTTCCTTCTTCTGTCTATTTAAAGCGTAGCCAATACAAAAAATAGTGGTTCTTTTGAAATAGTTAATATTAGAGTATTTGAGTTCATCTATCAAATAAATTGCTAATTCTTTTGATTTTATTGGCGCTGATGTCTCAATATAATATTTTACTAAATAATATTCATCGGTGAGGCGCATTAATAGGCCAATGCCTCCGTCCCCTTCGAAAAAAGGAGTAACTATTTTCTGACTCGCAGATTTCGCCAGTTCCGGTTTCAAGAATCGGATAGCTTGGGGTATAATTTCGATCAAATCGATGGCATTCTCCAGCGTCGCCACTTTGGCGGAATGCTGACGTAGCACCCGGCGCGCCACTTCACCAACCTGGGCATCAGAATGATCGGCCAGAGTTGCAAGAAGCCCAAGAACGCTCTTCGACTCCTGTGTGCCGGAAACAGCATTGAGATGCCGCGCAAGCAAAGGCACCATGGCCATACCGAGCTGTGGCGTGGTTGAGCTTCCATGCGTATTTAATACATTAACAATAATGTCACGTTGCTTATGGTCAGTAAACCGGGCAAATTGGTCGCTTAGTTCGCGCACAGCAGCAGATGCAACCTCCGGGGTTTCATGATTGCTGATGGTAAGGAGAGCGGCGGCTGCACGCTCCGCGCTCAACTTTCCACTGCGCAACGCTTGCCCCACTTGCGGGACTGCCTCCATTGCCACGTCCGGGGCAGCATTTCCACCAACATCCCGCAATATTGCAAGCCATAGGACACGCTCTTCCTCGTTCGTCAGAAGAGAGACACTCCACGCCGCGACGGCCCGGGCAGCGTCCGGGTTCAGCCCTCGGGCAATACGCCGAATATTCACATCATCAACCTCTTGGGTGGTCCGCACCATGGCGGAAACCACCCGCTTCGCAGCGTCGGGATCCAGATTATGGGCGATACTATCCAAATAGCTCAGTATCGCCATACGCTCGCGGTTAGGTGACGGAGGGAGATATTGAAGGACCACACTCAAAGACCGGTTCGCTGTTGCGGGGTCGAGACGGGGAGCCAACGTCGATAAGGTCTCCCAAAGCGCCTGCCGTTCGTCCGGGTTCTTCGACGAAGAGCTCCGCTCAAGAATCGCCCCGGCGAGGCGTTTGACTTCACTGGGGTTCGCCCCTGCGACCGCGAGAACCCAGGTGGACGACACGTCCTTCAGACGACTACTGGACAGCAGCATTGTTTCAACCCTATGCCGCACCGGTTCCGGCGCTGCCCAGAGTTGAAGGTTGGCTTGGGCTCCCTCCCCTGTATTGCCATCTTTGCGCAACAAATCAAATATCGCCGCCGCTTCGTTGCGCTGCCGTAATTCATCGGTCGTTATGACCGATGTGACCACAATAACCAGGACAATACTCAATGCGGGTACTGTCCGTAGCAGGCTGATTACCGCATAGCGGCGATAAGGACCGAAACGAAAGTCGCCGCGCAGCCGGGAGAACAACAGCCCCGGCCATTGCGCAACGGGAAGCAGCGCCCGCCATTGCTGGCGCCAGTCCCCGACCGCTTGCGCCAGGGCAGCAGCCCCCTCACGAAGCAGGACGGCCTGGCGTTCCTTGATCCGCTCCTCCGCCACCACGGCACGGGCGAGGTAATCATGATCAAGCTGCCAATCATTCTCCCCGGTATCGGCATTTGGCACGGCGCGAACAAGCTCACGCTCGGCCAGGGCCTCAAGGACGGTCTTGATCTGCGCGGGATCGGGAAACAGCACCTTAATCTCGGTCTCGGTCATGCGCCTGGTTTTCAACTCACGACCGTCGGGACCGTGATCCACCATACCAAGAAGCAGCTTGCGTATTGCCGGCGGCGGCAGCTTGGTGACCCGCGAAATGGATGAAATGGCATCGCTGACATAGAGGGCTCCCATGCCAGCCGCCGCGCCAGCAGAACGGTAGAGCTGCGGCGTCAGTGCGGGCAGGGTGCGCAGGCCCAGAAGCACCGTGCGCACCTGTTGCGGCAGAAAGGCGCCGTCGCGATACATATCCTGGGCCAGCAGAGGCCAAAGCTGAACCCAGCCATGTTCAGGGTCCACCACCACCGGTGGCGTCGCCGTAGACGGTGCAATGCGCTCCAGAAGCTCGTCCAGACGATTGCCACCGACCCAGTCCAAAGGCCGCTGGGCCGCGTTATTGACAAACCTCACCGCATGCAGGCCGTCGGCCGTGTCCCGTCTGGTAACGATCAGTACCTGGCAACCATCGTCAATGGCCTTGGCAATTACGTCCCAGAATGGGTTCGTCGCGCGCAATTCGTCGGCGCTTATCCAGCGCCGGTGCTCCCGCGAAAACAGGCTGCGGTGTTGGGCCTGATAATCGTCAAACTGATCGAACATCAACACCGGCGTGCGGTTCAGTGCTGTCGAGATCGCGCGCAGCTTCTGCAGCAGGAAGGCGGGGGTCGCATCGCTAAGTTTGTGTGGTTGCGTCCATTCCACCGCCCGTTGCTGCTCCGGGGTGCAGGCCTCCCGCAGGACCTTCAACGCCTCGATGGTTGGGCCCGCAACCCAATCGGTGCCATAGCGGGTAATGAGGATGGGGAGAAACTGGTCCCCTTTTTGAAGCCTTGGCTTTAACCCCGTCGCGACAAGCGCAGATTTCCCGGAACCTGAATCGCCGACCAGAAAAACCAATTGGTTGGTCTCGATCAGTGCCATGAAGTCCGTGATATCATCGTCACGGCCAATCAGGTCGTCGGCGGTCCGCGC
Organism: Niveispirillum sp.; assembly: GCA_016463045.1. GTDB lineage: Bacteria > Pseudomonadota > Alphaproteobacteria > Azospirillales > Azospirillaceae > Niveispirillum. The sequence continues at coordinate 719 of JAEMSB010000425.1, read as the reverse complement.
GCGAAGATCGAACGCATCCTTCTGGCTGCGGTCGAGCCGCGATACTTTCCGGAAACTGAGCCATGCGACCAGTATCGACCCAATCAATGTCAGCAACACAACGGCAAGGGCGATCGCCGGGGCCATTTCCGCAGGCGCAACTTTGCTGAACAATCCCTCCAGCTTGTCAAAAATTTCGGTAAATGGCGTAATGCATGAACCGACACCCGTCAGCGTGGCCCCCACGCGCGTGATAAGCGCCAATGAGCGAGACTGGTCCATGCTGCCACCTCTGGCTTGTAGGGCGAAGGAGAGGAAGTATTCCTCAGGCAGATATGAGGTAATGCGCATTATCTGCGCTACCCGCGAGGGTGAAACAAACCCTAGCGATATAATTGCAAGACCTTTTGCTTATAACAAGTGAATTTCGCATATGCGTAATCACGGGCTATTGCAGCACGCATGGACAGTCACAGGTCTAAGAGGAACCGGTCATCCTGACCCGCAGCCGCTCCTCCTCCACAATCAGGACCGCCAGGGCGGGAACCCATTTGCGCAGATTGTCCTTGGCGGAGGCGGCGGGCGGCAGGGTCATGCCCAGTTCTTCGGCCCGCTTGGCCCATTGCAGCCGCTTGGCGACATCGGCCCCGTCCAGGAAGCGCAGCGCCGCCTCTGTGCGGGCCGCCAGCATGCCATCCTCGGCGGCAGCGGCCCGTTCCCCGCGCCGCTGTGCCTTGGGC
>JAEMSB010000424.1 GCA_016463045.1 Niveispirillum sp. | reverse complement strand
ATGCATGGGGGTGCGGTGACAGGGGGAACCAGGGGCCCAATAGTCCCCGGTTCCGGCGCCCGGACATCGGGTTCGTGGCGTTTTGGACGATGGCTCCATGGAGTTGCAGCCGTGATCCCTGTTGTGATGCCCACCTATTCCCGCATCGACATCGTGTTCGAGCGGGGTGAAGGCGCCCATATCTGGGACACGACAGGCCGACGATTCCTGGATTTCACCGCCGGCATCGCGGTGAACGCCCTTGGTCACGCGCACCCCTATCTGGTGGAAAAGCTGACCGAGCAGGCGGGCAAGCTCTGGCACACGTCCAACCTGTTTCGGGTTGCGGGCCAGGAACAGCTGGCCAAGCGGCTATGCGACCTGACCTTTGCCGACACGATGTTCTTCACGAATTCGGGCGTGGAAGCGTTTGAATGCGCGGTCAAGACGGTGCGCAAGTATCAGCATGATACCGGCCACCCGGAGAAGACCCGCTTCATCGTGGTGGGTGGGGCCTTCCATGGCCGTTCCACGACGGCCATTGCCGCTGCCAAGTCGGAAAAGATGGTCGGCGGATTCGGTCCCCTGCTGGACGCGTTCGATCAGGTGCCGTTCGGCAACATGAACGAGTTGCGCAATGCCATCACGCCCCAGACGGCCGCCATCGTGGTGGAACCCATCCTGGGCGAAGGCGGGATCGTGGTGGGCAGCGATGAGTATCTGAAGGCCCTGCGCGATACCGCAGACGAGTTTGGCCTGCTGCTGGTGTTTGACGAGATTCAGACGGGTGTCGGGCGTACTGGCAAGCTGTTCGCCCATGAATGGGCCGGCGTCACCCCGGATGTCATGCCCATCGCCAAGGGCATTGGCGGCGGCTTCCCCGTTGGCGCCTGCCTGGTCAGCGAGAAGGCGGCCAAGGGCATGGTGCCGGGCACGCACGGCTCTACCTTCGGCGGCAATCCGCTGGCCATGGCGGTGGGCAACGCCGTTCTGGACGTCATCACGGCGCCGGGCTTCCTGGAGCAGGTGACCGTCACCGGCGACAAACTGAAGGCGGAACTGGAGTCCCTGGTTGCCAAGTACCCGACCATCCTGGCCGAGGCGCGCGGCAAAGGTCTGATGCTGGGTCTGAAATGCGTGAAGCCGAATGGCGAGGTGGTGACCCGCCTGCGCGAGAATGGCCTGCTGACCGTTCCGGCGGCGGAGAATGTCATCCGAATCCTGCCGCCCCTGACCATTGGCGACGCGGAAATCGCCGAAGCCGTTTCGATCATCGACAAGACCTGCCAGGAGCTGGCGCAATGACCATGCAGAAGTCCCCCCGCCATTTTCTGGATATCCATAACCATTCCATTGATGAGCTGCGCGAGATGCTGTCCCGCGCCGCCTTCATGAAGCGTGGTCAGGGGGCCGAGCGCCCCCTGCTGGGCAAGACGTTGGCCCTGATCTTCGAAAAGCCCAGCACGCGTACCCGCGTCTCGTTCGAGGTGGGCATGCGTCAGCTGGGTGGCGAGGTCATCTGCCTGACCGGCAAGGAAATCCAGCTGGGCCATGGCGAGACCATCGGCGACACAGCGCGTGTCCTGTCACGCTATGTCGACATCATCATGCTGCGCACCGACCATGAGACGAAGTTGCAGGAAATGGCGGAGGCGGCGACCGTCCCCGTCATCAACGGCCTGACCGACAGCTCTCACCCGGTCCAGATCATGGCCGACATCCTGACCTATGAGGAACGCAAGGGCCCTATCAAGGATGCCGTCTTCTGCTGGACCGGCGATGCTAACAATGTCTGCGAAAGCTTCATCCACGCTTCCGTGGCGTTCGATTTCGAGCTGCGCATCGCCTGCCCCCCGGAACTGTCGCCCTCGCACCAGACCTTGGAATGGATCAAGGCCAATAAGGGCCGCGTGACCGTCCATCGCGATGTGGAAGAGGCGGCGGCGGGTGCCGATGCCCTGGTCACCGACACCTGGGTGTCGATGCACAACAAGGACGCGCATCGCCGCCACAATCTGCTGAAGCCATATCAGGTAAACGATCGGATCATGGGTCTGGCGAAAAAAGACGCCATATTCATGCATTGTCTGCCCGCACACCGCGAGGAAGAGGTGACGTCCAGCGTCATTGATGGTCCGCAGTCGGCCGTGTGGGACGAGGCAGAAAACCGTATGCACGCCCAGAAGGGCATTCTGACCTGGTGCCTGAACCGATGAATTCCGTTCCCCCCGTGGCGGGCCAGCCCCGCCACGATACCGATGCCGTAACCGCCGAATTCGATATCTGCCAGCCGTTCCAGTTGGACAGCAGCTCCTTCCGCGGGCGGCTGATCCGGCTGGGTCCGGCCCTGGACGAGATCATCAGGCGGCATGATTACCCGGACGAGCTGGCGCCCCTGCTGGCCGATACAATCCTGCTGGCCGCCACCCTGGCGTCCGGCCTGAAATATGACGGCATCTTCACGCTTCAGACCAAGGGTGACGGCCCTGTCGCCTATACGGTGTCGGATGTCACCTCGGTCGGAGACCTGCGCGGCTATGCCCGCTTTGATGCCGACCGTCTGGCCGAACAGCGCCGGCATAAGGGCTTCCAGCCCGATCTTGGCGCGATGCTGGGTTCCGGCTATGTCGCCTTCACGGTCGACCAGGGGGAACATACCGAGCGCTATCAGGGTATTGTGGAACTGCGCGGGGCCACGCTCGCCGATGCCGTGCGCCATTATTTCAGGCAGTCCGAACAGCTTGCCGCCAGCATCAAGAGCTTCGTGTCCAAGGATGCGGATGGCAAATGGGTGGGTGGCGCCATCATGCTGCAGGCCTTGCCGCCGGAAAATGCCGGCGTTTTCAGCGAGCATCAGGCCGGCGTGCGTGAGGAAGACTGGCACCGCGCCGGCGTCATGCTGGAGACGGTGACGGCGCATGAGCTTCTCGACCCGGCCCTGACGGTAAATGAGCTGATCTACCGCCTGTTCCATGAGGAAAGCCCGCGCATCTACGAACGCCGGGAACTGCGCCCCGGCTGCCGCTGCTCCCGCGAGCGGGTGACGGACGTGCTGCGCAGCCTGGATCGGGGCGACCTCGATGAACTGCGCGTGGACGGCCTTGTCGCCGTGACATGCGAGTTCTGCAACGCCACCTACAGCTTCAACGACACTGAACTGGACGAGGTTTACGCGGCGTTTTGAGGGCGGATACCGGATGCGGGTTCAGGCCCGCATCCAGCCCCCCGTCAAACCTTAACCGGCACCGACAGTTCCAAGGCCCCGTCGCGCCCGTCGGTGATGTCCAGCGTGCGGAAGTCGAAATCCCGCTCCGGCCCCTTGAACACATCATATTCCAGGACGCGGTCCACGGAATTGTCGGGCTTGAAGGTCAGGACCTTGGGCTTGATCGAATAAAGCTGGTCCGGGGTGATGCTGGCGGATGCGGCGATGATCACCTCATCCCCCTTCTGGCAGGTGCGGGCGGCAGCACCGTTCAAGATGCAGGCCTTGGACCCCGGCTCGCCAAAGATCACATAGGTGGAAATCCGCGCCCCGCTGCTCTTGTTCCAGATCTCCACGAATTCCAGCGGATAGATACCGGCCAGCGCGCACTGTTCCGGGTCCAGGGTGATGGAGCCGTGATAGTCCAGATCGGCACCGGTGACGCGGATGCCGTGGAACTTGGCGCGGACAATCTTGATCATAAGGGGCTGCTCCGGTCGGTCTGGCACGATCCTCAGGACCCGCCGATCATTCCGGCCACCGGATCGGCGGCCGCATCGGCGGTTTCGCCAATCACATAAGCGTTCCTGACGCTGCATACCACCGCATCCGCCGCAGCCCTGTCCGCCGCATGCACGAAGCAGAGCGGCTGATCCGGCCCCACCGCCGCCCCGATGGGCGCCACCTGATCCAGCCCGACACGCGGATCAACCGCGTCCTGGGGCCGGGTGCGCCCGCCGCCCAGTGACACCACGGCCAGGCCCAGCGCCCGCACATCCTGCCCCGTGACAATGCCGGGCCGGTCGGTGAAGACCGGCACGATGACGGGGGCGGAGGTCAGATGCCGGTCGGGCCGTTCGATCAGATCGGGCGGCCCACCCAGCACCGCCACCATGCGGGCGAACCGGTCTGCCGCAGCACCCGTGGCAATGGCCTGATCCACCAGCTTTCCGGCGTTCGCGGCATCAGTAGCCAGACCCGACAGCACCAGCAGTTCCACACACAAGGCCCGCGTCACCCGCCACAGCCGCGTTTCCGCCGCCCCACCAGCCAGGATCGACAGGCATTCGCGCAGTTCCAGGGCATTGCCGGCACTGTGACCCAGCACCTGTCCCATATCGGTCAGCAGGGCGCGGGTGGGCAGACC
>JAEMSB010000036.1 GCA_016463045.1 Niveispirillum sp. | reverse complement strand
GGGCCGGTCGCTGCTGGTGGAGGCGGCGCTGATGGCGCTGCTGGTCCATGCCTGGCGTGCGGCGCGCCTGTCGGCAGGAGGTGGTGGCGCGGCGCGGGGGCCACGGGCGGCCCTGGTGGCGCGCTACCGTGATCTGATTGAGGAACAGTACCGGGCCGGATGGGGCGTGGCGCAATTTGCCGATGCCCTGGGCGTTACGCCGGGGCGGCTGCGTGCGGCCTGCATCGCGGTCACGGGCCATCCCCCCATTGATCTGCTGCATGATCGGCTGCTGGCAGAAGCGAAACGGAGCCTTCTTTACAGTGACCTGGGTGTTGCGGAGGTGGCGTTTGAGCTGGGGTTCAGTGACCCCGCCTATTTCAACCGGTTCTTTGCGGGCCGGGTCGGTTGCTCGCCGGGGCGGTTCAGACAGGGGGCGGCGGGATAGCCGCCCCCTGCCCCATCTTCATGCCATACGTAGGCCCAGCCAGCGGCGGGCATTGGGCAATTGGCGCAGGACGGCCAGATCGATCAAGGCAACCACGATCACCGACAGACCCAGCAAGGGCAGGAACAGGGCGAAAAACAGCAGGATGATGCCCATGACCGCCGGACTGCCCCGCATCCGCAGGGGCGGCGGTGCCCCCAGGGCGCCGTTTGGCCGGCGCTTCCACCACATCACGGCCCCGCTAACCGACAGCAGGACCAGGCCCAGGGCGGCGACGACGCCCAGTGCCTGATTGAACCAGCCGAACAACTGCCCCTCATGCGCCGCGATGCCGATGCCGACGACGCGGTCGATGATGTGGCGGTCGGCGAAATCCTCCCGCCGGATTTGGGTGCCGGTGGCCCCGTCCAGATCGATGGAGACGCGGTCGGGCCGGTTGGCCGTCATTGAGCGCACCGCCCAGCTGCCTCCCGCCTTGGCCGGCAGGTTGATCTGAACGGGTGCTGCCAGTTTCAGGGGCACTACCTGTGCCACGACATCGGCCAGGGTCACGGTTCCCACCATCATATCGTCCATGGACAGGCTGCCATGGTCCATCGGATGGTCTTCGGCATGTTCCTGGGCGTCATGGCCGGCGCGTTCTGCCTTGCGGCTGGTGGTCCAGTCCTGTTTGACGGCGGCGGTTCCTGTTACCTCCCGCACGGCCTTGAACGCTCCACCCCAGACGCTGGCCCAGGGCAGGCCGGTCAGCAGCAGGAACAAGGCCAGGAAGGAGATCCACAGACCAGTCACTGCATGCAGATCACGCCAGAAGGTGCGCCCGCCCGCCGACAGCCGTGGATAGACGACACCGGCCAGCCCCTGGCCCCCGCGCGGCCACCAAAGATAGAGCCCGCTGACCACCATGACGATGCCCCAACAGGCGGCCAGTTCCACGAACCAGGAGCCCTGGTCACCCATCAGCAGCTCGCCATGGAAGGTCTTGATCTGGTTCATCAAGCGGTCTTCCTCTGGAATCGAATGCAGAACCTCCAGCGTCTGGGGATGGACATAGACGCGCCACATCGCCCCTTGCCCGTCGCGGACCAGGACGCGGACGGCGTCGTTGGACGCTTCGGGCAGGATGTAGCTCTTCAAGCTTCCGCCCGGTACGGCGGCCAGGGCCGCAAGAGCCTGGGCATTGGCATCGGCCGCCGGGCCGGTCAGGACCAGATTGTCATAAGGCCTGTCGATCAGGGCCTCCACCTGCGGCTTGAACAGGTAGAGCGAACCGGAAAGGGCCAGGGCGACAATGAAGGGCACGCAGAACAGGCCGGCATAGAAATGCCAACGCCAGATGGTGCGGTAATCCAGCCAGCCCTTGGCCGGAGACGCGTTCATCGACAGGTCCGTCATGGCGTCAGCCCTTCCATTTCAGTTCAAGTGTGAAGGTGCGTTGCGGGTAGGGGTGGAACACCCAGGCCTTGTCATTGCCGATATTATCGACACCGACGCTGAGTTGGGTTTGCGCCGTCACGTCCCAGGACAGTTTGGCGTCGAAGATCATCAGTTCTGAGGTATAGCCATAGGTATCGCCGCGTTGTGTCCCTTCCAGATTGGTGTTGGGACGCGACGCATAGCGCCAGCCGGTGGAGAATTGCCAATCGTCGGCGAACCTGTACCGGGCATTGCCATTCAGGCGCCATTTCGGAATGCGTGGGAACTGCACCCCTTCGGATGCCGGGACGGAACGGTTACGCACCGTCTGTGCGTCGATCCAGGCGGCATTGAAATCGACATTCAGGCCGTCGATGCCAGCGAGGTCCGACGCCTCGATAATGCCCTCGATACCCCACTGGCGCACGATGTCGATATTCTTGAACGACGAGGTGACGACGCCGAACTGGTTGAAGCCCTGCTGGCTGAAGATCGCGTCTTCCACCCGCTGATAGAAGACGCTGCCCGTGAAACGGATATCATCGAAGGCCCGGCGCAGCATCAGGTTGGCGTCACGCGACTTTTCCGGCTTCAGGTTGGGATCAAAGCTATTGATGTCGAAATTTCCATTGCCGTCCAGACGGCCCTGGAACAGCTCGCCCACCGTGGGAAAGCGGGTTGCTGTTGCTAGGCTCAGTTGTCCCACCCAATCGGCGGGCAGGTCGGCCTGAATGCCGGCGGATGGGTTGATGCTGGTTTCCTTGCGGTCGGTGTAAGACTGATATTTCGGGGAACCGGATACGCGGGTGCCGATGCGGCCATCGAACGCCCGCCAATTATCCAGACGTACACCGCCGGTCAGCTTCACCCCCGGCGTCACCTGCCAGGCGTTATCGATGAACGCCCCCAATTGCCGTGAACGGCCACCGGTCTGCGTCGTGAAGGTCGGCGTGGCACCGGTGCGCCAGTTACTGACGCCGTAAATCGTCTGATCGGTTTCATAGAGGCTGCTGTTGAACCCGATAGCCAGTTCATGGTCGCCCAGCGTTCGTTCCAACTGCCCGTCGCCGGTCCACCAGCCGGTATCGCCCTGACGCGTGTCAGTACCCGCACCACTGTTGATGCCGTTCAGATAGCCGGTGGAGGCGCGTGCCCGTTGTTTATCAATCACGAAGCGTGACAGGTTCAGGCTGGCCTGCCAGTCGCCAATCGGCCCTTCCAGCTTTGCCCCGCCCAGGATTTCCCGCCGTTCGGTCAGGGACAGGTTGATGGCGGGCATTGTGTATTGCTTGCCATCAACCGACACGCGCCCTGTAAAGACCGGGTTGCCGCTGGCGTCGCGCAGATATGTGGTGGGGGTGGTGCCGTCATAGTCGCTGGTCCACAGCACGGCCAGCAGCGATGCATTCCAGCCATCGGCAAAATCATAGCCGATGCGACCCCGCAACTGATCCTGCGTGGTGTCTTCCACCGAATAGGCGCCGGAAACCGGCGTCTTGGTGATAAGGTTCGTGTCGGTCACGGCGCCGGTTACGACGGTTGATGCGGCCGTGCCGGTGGCCGGGGTTAGTTGATAGAATTGCTGTGGATGGCCCTGATTCTCAAGCCGGCGATAGGACAGACGGGCGCTCCAGGGACCGTCCTTCTGCTTCCATCCGAAGCCGGCCTCGCCCGTATAGCCGTCAAAGTCGCGGTCAGTGCCGTATTGCTTATAGGGCTGGATGAAATACTGGGCCGTGGCGAAGGCCTCCAGCCCCTCCTTTGGGGGCTTGGTGGTGATGGAAATGATGCCGCCCATCGAGTTACCCGGATAGCGGGACGAATAGGGGCCATAGACGATATCGAACTGCTGCACCTCACCCGGCCCCACCACGCCCCATTTCGGGGGAAAGCCGAAGCTGTTGCCCAGCAGGTTGGAGACGACAAACCCGTCCACCAGCACCAGCGAGCGGGCCGACTGGGTGGAGTGGGTGCCACGGAAGCCGGGAACGGCGTTGGCATCGCCGATATAGCGTTTGCGCACGAAGAAATTGGGCGCGTACTTCATCAGATCTTCGACATTGACGGCATTGATCGCCGCGAACTGTTCCTCGCCCAGCGAGACGGACAGGCCGCGCGGCACGATGGTGATGGGGGCATCACGCTGGCCGATGACGATCACTTCCTGCACCGGGGCGGCATCAGCCACCTGGGTATCCTGGGCGAAGGCGGGCGTGGAAAGGGCGATGAGGGCAACCGACGCCAGCGTGCGGGCGCGGAAATGGATGCGGGGCACTGTAATGTCCTCCGGCGGCCGACCCCGCGATCATGCTTTTCTCAAGCGGGGGGCGCCAAATACGGGAATGGTCCTGGGATGAAGGGTGTCAATAAGCCCAGGACAGGGGCGGTGCCCGCGCCCCCAAAGTCGGCCCACACAGCAGGCGGCGCCGACGCGTACCCATGAAGGGCCGCAAAACAACAATATCCCCCACCACCGGCAGCAGCAGCGCCAGCAGCAGCAGGACGGGACCCAGCAGGGTCATAACCAAGTAGGGGCAGAGACCCTGATGCCCGGTATCGGCGGGGGCATTGTCATCCCCGCCATCGCCATCAATCTGGATGCTGGCGGAACCGGCACCGGTACAGATGACCAGCCAGCCCTTGCCATTGTCGGGGTTCATGTTGGGCATGTAGCCGCCGGGGATCATCCCGCGCAGCAGCAAGGCAAGCAACAGAAGCCACGGCGCGAAACGCCGTGCAACACCAATTGCAGAAAGGAGAATGCCCTTGCCCATGAAAGGTTAATGACGCCAAGCCACCGCGCGGTCAATGGCCCCGTGATGCGACCGAATGGCATTCGCGTCATAACGGGGGCGCGCATAATTTCCACCCCCGTCCGCATTCATCAGATGCCGGCCACCGATCCCAGGATCAGCAGAATCGACGCGGTCAGCAGCATCACCCAAGTCAGCAGAATACCCAGCAGGCGACCAGGGCTTTTACCGTCGGGATTGGAGGTCAGACCCTGGGCATGCAGGACGCGGCCCAGGAACAGGGCGGCACCCAGCCCATGCACGATGGCCGGCTGGCGGCCCGTCAGTTCCACCAGCAGCAGCAGGATCAGGGCGGTGGGCACATATTCCACGAAATTGCCCTGCACCCGGATGGCGGTATGCAGGCCCTTATGACCGCCATCGCCCAGCGAGATGCCGTGGCGGCGGCGATACATCGATACGCGGTAGCTCAAAACCAGCAGCAGCACGCCCAGCAAACCCGCATACAGCGCGGTGATACCCATCTGCATGTTTCCCCCAATACAAACATTGTGTCGTAAAGATCACCATACGGGGGGATCATTCCCCCCGCAACGCGAAGCCCACAGCCCGTTCGATGACACCGGCATCCGACAGCAACCGTCGATGGCCCAGCCCCTGCACCAGATGCATACTAGCGCCTGGCCAGACAGACGCCAATTGCAGGGCATCCGCCACCGGCGTGATCCGGTCATCCGCAGAATGGATCAGCAGGGCCGGTGTGCCTTCATCCCCATTCAGATGCAGGGCGGCCAGCGGCTGTCCCAATGCCAGGTCAATCTCCCGCCCCAGTGCATGTTCGCTGTCCAGGTCCAGGCGCAGAACATAAGCGATCTGGCGCAGCGGCAGGGTCAGGTCGGCCAGAGGCGACAGTAGAATGGCGCGTCCCGCCTGGAACCCATCCTGGATGGCCAGGGTCAGGGCGGTGGCACCCAGGCCATGGCCGATCACCGCCGCTACCTTGCCACCGGCTGCCGCTGCCACAGCCCTTATGGCGCGGGCCATCTCCAGCAGGTTGGTCTCGTCGCCCGAACTGCGGCCATGGGCCGGCGCATCAAAAGCCACGATGCGGGCGCCGGCATTCAGCAGCGGCTGCACAAAGCCCAGCATGTCATGCACCTGCCCTTCCCAGCCATGGGCCAGCAGCACCAGCGGCGCTGCCTCCCCCCGCTCCGCCCCCCAGAGGCGGGCGGCAAGGTGGGGCGTAAAGCCGGGAACCGCCAGCACCATGGCGCTCGCCGGTTCCGGCAGGGCCGGCGGTGCCACCGCACGCTCCGGCTCCAGATACATGCGCCGTCCCTCGGCTAGCAGGTGGCGTTCGCGTGACCAGGGGTGGAACAGGTCCGTCAACCCATCCAGCCAGGACTGGCCGCTCCGCTCATTTTTACGAACGTTCGTGCTTTTTTCAGACAAAAAATAAGCCATGGAACTCTCCCCCCGATGGGGGCGTCCGTCCATCCGGGCGGGCGCCGTGATGAAACCGGTCCGGTCCCGCCGCACGCGGAACCCGACGAACGCTTTACTGACGCACACGCGCCCGGTCGACCAGACCATGGACAGCGTTGCGGGCCCAGACCTCCGACTTCGGGTTCTTCAGAAGCCGATAGGACTGGGTGAAACCGTAACAGAGCGAGATCCCCTCAAACGCGAATTGCTCCACATCAAGGTCGGCCCGCAGGTGTCCCTCCTCCACCGCGCGGCGGGCGGCACCGATGACCACGCGGCGCATATCCTCCTGCTGCTTGACGATCAGGTCCTGGATAGGACCGGGTCGATCATCAAACTCGATAGAAGCAGCCTGGATGGGACAGCCACCGGGCAGAACCGGGTCCATCGTCCAGGCAATCCAATTCTCAAAAAGTCCCAGCACACGCGGCAGGCCGCGCGGCTGAGCCAAGGCGGGGCGCACCACGGTATCGGCGAAAAGTTCCGCCGCCCGTTCCAGCACTGCCGCCTGCAGCTGTTCCTTGCTGCCGAAATGGGCGAACAGCCCGGATTTCGACATGCCCAGCCGGTCGGCCAGTGTCCCAATGGTCAGGCCGGTCAATCCGTCCGTGCTGGTCATAGCCAGCGCTTGGTCCAGGATTGCGGCGCGTGTGCGTTCACCTTTGCTCATAGGGTTTAAATAATACGAACGGTCGTACTATTGTCAAGCCCATGGCAAATGGGAAGCAATCAGCGTAAAGCTTGGCTGGCCTGCGCCTGTCGCGGGTGCCGCCGCTGCCAAGGGGTCTGCCGCCATGTCCGCCGCTTTCGAACGCCGAACTTTCGCACCGGGCGAGCTGATCTTCAAGGAGGGTGATCCCGGCGACAGCCTTTATGTGGTGGAAAGTGGCCGTGGCGCATCTGGCGGGGCGATGTGGAGCATCCGACCGTCATCGGCCGGGTCGAAACCAGCGGCATTTTCGGGGAAATGGCGATTTTCGACCGCAAGCCGCGAATGGCCCATGCCAGTGCCGAGGTGGAGTCGGTGCTGATGCGCATGCCGGCCAGCGTGCTGCGGGAGGGACTGTACGGTGCCGACCCGCTGCTGCGGCAGCTTGTGCAGCTTCTGATCGACAATATCCGCACCATGGCAAGGCGCCTGGACGAGTTGGAGGCAAAGCTGGGTGAGACGAACTAGCCCCGCAACTCCTTCTTGAACCGTTCGGCCAGGGCCGGATGCGCCAGGGCGTCGGCCAGCAGGACAGGATCGGGCCGCTTGTCCAGCATCAGGGCGTTCAGCCGCGCCACCGTCCAGGCCGCATCCCCGCGTTCAACCAAGGTCACGCCATCACCGGCAGCCAGGGTTCCCGGGCGCACCACCCCCATGTACCAGCCGGGGGTGCCCGCCTTCATGGCCAGGGTACCCAGCGCCTTTACGCCCGTCAGGACACCGGGCCAGGAACAGCGCGGTACGGGTTGGTTCACCATCACCTGGGCGGTGCCGATGGCCAGCACGTCGCCGATGCGCGCCTCGGCATCGGTATAGCCTTCAAACAGCAGGTTCTCCCCAAAGCCGGGGCGTTGTATCGACCGGCCAAAGCTGGCTTCCAGTGCCTCATAGGACTCGGATGCAAAGCCATGCAGGGCCGTGTCGCCGTCCTTCCGGCTGCGATAGGCGCTTTCATCGCCATCCAGACCGCTGGGACCCAGGGTAACCGGACCGGTGACAGGCTGCTTGCCGATGCCCGTCCCCTCCTCCCGTCCCTTGGCGTTGGTGCGGGGGATGACACGCCCGATATTCACTTGAAGGATCTGCATGTCCGTCCCGGATATGGAAAGGGCCGGTCGCGTTGGACCGGCCCTTCTAAACTCTAAAATGCCAATGCCTTAATTGAAGGCTTCGGTATTTTCGATGATGTGGCTGACGATGCCATATTCCTTGGCTTCTTCTGCCGACATCCAGAAATTGCGGTCGGTGTCCACAGCCACCCGCTCATAGGGCTGGCCGGTTTCGCGGGCGATCTCTTCATTGATGCGCTTGCGCATCTTGATGATTTCCTTCGCCTCGATCGCGATATCGGTGGCCGGACCACCCACGCCGCCCGCCGGCTGGTGGATCATGAAGCGGGTATTGGGCAGACAGAACCTGTCCTCCTTGGCAGCGCCCAGGAAGATATGCGCGCCGGCAGACGCGACCCAGCCGGTGCCCAGCACCAGCACGCGCGGCTTCACGAAGCGGATCATGTCGTGGATCGTATCACCGGATTCGACGTGGCCGCCTGGTGAGTTGATGATCAGCTTGATCGGCTCGTCATTCTCTGCGGCCAGACCCAGCAGCTGGGCCGTCACGGCCTGTGCCACCTTCTGGTTGATCTCGCCGAACAGCAGGATGGTGCGGGCCTTGAACAGATTCTGCGCGATGGAGGGCGGGGCCTTTGCCTTTTCCTCCTGGGCATCGGACTCCGGCTTTTCGTCCTCAAGACGGATCGGATTGACGAGCAAGGCGGCACTCCTGAATTTGGTATTCTGCATTCACTGACCTAGCGGGAAATCGGTCGCGGTTCAACCCATCATTGGGTCGGGGTTCCATACTTATGAGAGGTCGATCCAGACGCTTTTCAAGTCCGTGTATTTTTCCAGCGCATGCAGGCTCTTGTCGCGGCCAAAGCCGGACTGTTTAAAACCGCCGAACGGGGTGGTGATGTCGCCCGCGTCGAAGCAGTTGATCCAGACCGATCCGGCCTTGATGGTGCGGGCGGCCTTCATGGCGGTGGAAATGTCGCGGGTCCAAATGGCCGACGCCAGACCATAGATCGTGTCATTGGCGATCTTGAAGGCCTCCTCCGTGGTCTTGAAGGTCAGGGTGGACAGGACGGGGCCAAAAATCTCTTCCCGCGCGATGGTCATGGAACTGTCCACGCCGTCGAACAGGGTGGGTTCGATATAGTAACCACCCGTATCCGTGCGCGCCGCCGCCCCGCCAAGCCGCAGGGACGCCCCCTCTGCCTTGCCCTTGTCGATATAGGACAGCACCCGTTCATGCTGTTTGGCATCGACCATGGCACCCATAGTCGTCGCGGGGTCCAGCGGATCGCCGGGGGTCCAGCGACGGGAATGGTGGATGACCTTTTCCAGGAACTCGTCCTTGATGCTTTCATGCACCAACAGGCGGGAGCCGGCGTTGCACACCTCGCCTTGATTGAAGAAGATGCCGCCGGCGGCATTGGCAGCGGCCTTATCCAGATCAGCGGCGTCGGGCATGATGATATGCGGGGTCTTGCCCCCGCATTCCAGCGACACGCGCTTCAGGTTGCTTTCCCCTGAATAGCGCATGAAATACTTGCCAACCTCGGTCGAACCGGTGAAGGCCAGCATGTCCACATCCATGTGGCGGCCAATGGCCTGCCCCGCCGTTTCCCCAAGGCCGGGTACGACATTCAGCACACCGGGCGGCACGCCCGCCTCTACCGCCAGTTCGCCCAGACGAATGGCGGTCAGCGGTGATTGTTCGGCGGGTTTCAGGACCACGGAGTTGCCCGTGGCCAGGGCCGGCGCCACCTTCCACACCGCCATCATCAGCGGGAAGTTCCAGGGCACGACCACGCCGATCACGCCCAGCGGTTCACGCAGGATCAAGGACATGGCATCCGGCCCGCTGGGACCGACCTGATCATACAGCTTGTCGATGGCTTCGGCGTAATATTGGACACAGCGGATCGACAGGGGGATGTCGATGGAGCGGCTGTCGCGGATAGGCTTGCCCATATCCAGCGTTTCCAGCAGCGCCAATTCGTCCGCATGCTCCTCCATCAGGCGGGCCAGCTTCAGCAGCACGGCCTTGCGGGCACGCGGATGCTGATCCCGCCAGACACCGGATTCGAAGGTGCGGCGGGCTGCCGCCACGGCGCGGTTCACATCCTCCGCGTCGCATTCGGCAACCTGGGTCAGGACCTTGCCGTCGCGTGGGCTGATATTGTCAAAGCTTTTGCCGCTGGCGGCGGACACATAGGCGCCGTCGATGAAGGCCTGAGTGCGGAATTGCAGCCGGTCGGCGCGGTCCTGCCAGTTGATGGCGGCGATGGCGTCCATTCTAGGGCTCTCCCGTTAGAGTGTGATCGCTGGTTGAAGCGATCACACAACGAAACCTGCGGCGGACGTTGCCCGCCTGTCGAGGGAGAGAGTGCCCGGCCCGACGCGCGGCGGCAACCCCCAAGGGTGGGGCAATTGTCACGGACACATCTTGTTAATTGCGTCAGCAATGCTGACATGTTCCGATCCTGATCCCGATATCATCCAGCCGGATGTCCAGCCGATGCGCCCCCTTCACATCGCCCTCGCCTTTCTGGTCGCCATCATCTGGGGGGCCAATTTTGTGGTTATTAAGCTGGCGCTGACTGGCTTTCCGCCCATCCTGCTGACGGCCCTGCGCTTCACGCTGGCCTGCCTGCCAGTACTGTTCATCCCACGTCCGGCGGGGATCGGGTTCAAACAGCTGGCGCTGGTATCGACCTTCCTGTTCACCGGTCATTACATCTTTCTGTTCATGGGCATGGACCGGGGGATGGCGCCGGGCCTGGCCTCCATCGTTCTGCAATGTCAGGCCTTCCTGACCATGCTGTTCGCGGCGGGAATGCTGGGGGAGCGACCCAAGGGCCAGCAACTGGCCGGCGCCGGGGTGGCGGCGGTGGGCCTTGCGGTGACAGGCAGCACCGTCGGGCTGGATGTCACCTGGATCGGCTTCGTCCTGACGCTGCTGGCCGCGGCCAGTTGGGCCATGGGCAATGTGCTGATGCGGCGTTTGCCGCCCACGCCGACCTTGCCGTTGATGGTCTGGCTTTCGACGGTACCGCCCCTACCCGTCTTCGCCCTGTCACTGTTGGTGGAAGGGCCGGATCGGGTGTGGGCGGCATTGACGGGCTTCAGCTGGACCGCCGGCATGTCGCTGCTCTACATCGTTTGCCTGTCCACCCTGGTGGCCTTCGGCATCTGGGGCATGCTGCTGCGGGAATATAGGGCCGGGGTGGTGGCCCCCTTCTCCTTGCTGGTGCCCGTGACCGGCACGGTGGCAGCCCATCTGGCCTTTGGGGAGACGTTCGGGCCGCTGCGCCTTCTGGGCATGGCGCTGCTTTTCGCTGGCATCGTCATTACCATCCTGCCACTGCGTAAACGGCAGGTGGCGACGGTGTGATCAGGGTTCGACCAAGACCTTGGCCCGCATTTTGGGGTGAATTCGGCATTGGATGATGAATTCACCCGGTGCCGTGAAGGTTACCGGCGTCTCCGTGCCGGGATCCTGCAAGCCAATGTCGAACACCCCATTCATGCTGGGTGAATAGACATTGTGGCCGAACGGGTCCTCGTTCCGGAACGTGACCTGATCCCCCACCTTGATCGTGACGGCCCGTGGCGTGAAGGAAATGTCGCGTTGGGCAATGACGAACGGATCCTCTGCCGCGCTGGAGCCGACCAGCAGGCCCAACCCCATCACGGGTGCCAGAGTGAGCGCCCATTTACGCCACGCACGCGACATCGCCATCATTCCCCTCACATCCTCATCGTCTCGGTTATGGTCGTCAGACCTTATCGCTTGTCCAGAATGGCGATATCGATCACGTCGCTGCCATCGCCGATGCGGCCCATCTTCTTCATGCCACCACGGGTGACATTAATCTCATAGAGCGCGCCCCCGGCCACGGCACGCCCATGATATTCATCCTGGGCGTCGGTGAAGATATCAACCCCTTCAACGATGGTGTCCGCCGGCACGCCCAACGGGCCGATGGTGCGCAGTACGCCGTCATTGGGCGGGTCCTGCGACACCCATGCGCCCGTACCGCTGTCGATATCGAACAGCTGCGTCTGCGTCGCCCCGGCGAAGGAATTGATATAGGCACCGGCATAGACGGCAGGCTTCTTGCCTGCATTCACCTTGTCGTTGGCGTGATAGGCAAGCGGCTTGTCCACGGCGGCGGCACCTGTCTCCACGTTGACGCGCAGGTTCTGCCCGTCCGACCCTATGACACGCAGGCGGTCCGCCTGTGGGTTGAAGTCCGCAACCACATGGTCAATGGCCGTCAACGCGACCGACAGTTTCGGCCCCGCCGTGGCGGCACCGGTTTCCAGATCGATGGTGTAAAGGCTGTTGTCGCTGGCGATACCGTAAAGCTTGCCGTTGGCCGGACGGACGTCGATGCCCAGCAGCTTGCCCTTTACGCCCGTCACGGGCAGCACCTTTACGGTGCCCGGCGATTTGTCAGAGAACAGCAGCAGTTCGTTGCGCTGGTTCAGCCCGGCCAAATCCAGCGCCAGCGACGGCATAGCGATGCCTATCAGCACCAGTCCACAGGCAATCGCTGCAACCTTCTTTTTCATCAATCCCTCCCAACCGCCGGTGGCGTTCTGCCACTATCGCGATCGAACAAGGTAGGTGAATTGGGCAGCCTGTCATTAGTCCATTAGAACAGGCCGTCAGACCTTGATGTTGAAAATCGCGCAGATTTTCTGACGCAGCTGCAGGGGGGAGAATGGCTTTATGATATAGGCGTCCACCCGGTTGGCGCGGGCGGCCTGCACAAAATCCACCGTCTGGTTGCCGGTCAGCATCAGGAAAGGCATGTTCTCCCAAGTTTTGCGCACATGCTGGAGCAGTTCCAGGCCGGTCACATTGGGCATGTTCCAGTCGGAAATGATCAGATCAAAGCGAATTTCGCTTTCTTCCAGCGCCTCGATCGCCGCTTTCCCGTCCGCCACGATATGGATGTTCTGCACACCCAGTTGCAGCAGCACCTGACGTGCCAGCCGCTGGGCGAAGGCATTATCCTCCACCAGCAGGACGTTCAGCTTTTCAAAGCCGGCGATGTGATCACGGTTATGCATGGGCGCGGTCTTTTCAGGGACTGACAAGCTGTGTGATCCGGTTGGCCAGATCGCGTGGGGAAAAGGGCTTCACCATATAGGCATCGACGGCATTGGCCTTGGCCAGCCTGACGAAGTCAACCGTGGCATGGGCGGTCAGCATCAGGAAGGGTGTCTGCCGCCAGGTGGCCCGCACATGCCGCAGCAGGTCCAGGCCTGTGCTTTCCGGCATGTTCCAGTCAGAGATGACAAGATCGACAGGTGGCACATGCGGGCTGACCGCGCTGATAGCGCCGGCGCCGTCGCGATGATGGTCCACATTGCCAATACCCAACTGGCGCAATACACCGACAATCAGCCGCGCCTCGAATGCATTGTCCTCGGCCAGCAATACGCGCAGCCGGTTGCCGTCGCGCAGGCCCGTCATGACCCTACCTCCGCCATTGCCGCTGTGAATGTTTCGCGCTGTATTCGCAACCAGGTCAACCCCTCATCAAGGTCCCGCCGAAGGGCAGGCAGCAGCGACAGAAGCGCGTCGGCATCGCCCCGTTGCCCCGCCGCCTCCACGGCGGCGGCTGTGCGGTAGACCTGAGCCAAGCCAAGGCTGCCCGCAGCCGATTTCAGGGAATGGGCAACTTCGCCCACCTGATGCGGGACCGGTGCGCCATCGGCGGGGAACAGGTCGGGTTCCACCTCCGGCAGGATGGACAGGAATGTATCAATCAGGTCCAGCGCCATGTCAGGCCCCATGCTGTCGGCCATCTCCGTCAGCATTTCCGGCGAGAAAGGCTCTGTCCCGGTCAGCAGGGCGTTGGCCGTTCCACCGGCCTCTTCTATCTCCATATCCCTGGAGGTGACGGCGTCGACCCCGTCTGCCGGATTCTCTTTCAGAATGCTGTCGGGGAACAGGCGCTCAATCACCTTGAACAGGTTGGCCGGATCGATGGGCTTGGACACATAGGCGTTCATGCCGGCATCCAGGCAACGCTGGATACCGTTGGTGCCGACGCTGGCCGTGGCCGCGACGATGGTCACTTGTGATGCCGGACCCGGCAGGGCGCGGATGGCACGGGCTGCGCTCATCCCGTCCATACGGGGCATATGCACATCCATCAGGACGAGGTCCAGTGCCGGATCGGCGTCACGCACGGCGGCCACGGCCTGTTCGCCATCCACGGCAAACACCACCATATGCCCATGTTCGGCCAGCGCACCGGCCAGAACCTTGCGGTTCACGGCATTATCGTCGGCGACCAGAACGCGCAGCGGGCGAACGGCATGGCCGTCGAAATCACCTGCCGGATCGCCGGTGACCGCACTGCCTTCCAGCAACGGAATTTCGAACCAGAAGGTACTGCCCCGCCCCATCACGCTGTCGACGCCAATGGCGCCGTCCATGCCCTCCACCAGCTTCTTACAGATGGCAAGCCCCAGGCCGGTGCCGCCGAAACGGCGGGTGATGGAACTGTCGGCCTGCACGAAACTTCCGAACAGCTTGGCACGCGCGGCTTCGGAGATGCCGATGCCGGTATCCACCACCTCCACCCGCAGACGGGCGGGTTCGGCCAGGGCGCGGGCGCGCAGCGTGACACCACCCGACTCCGTGAACTTGATGGCATTGCCGACAAGGTTCAGCATGACCTGTCGCAGGCGATTGGGATCGCCCTTGAGGTATGGGGGTAGGTGCCCGTCCACCTCCTCCCGCAGCCAGAGGTCCTTTTCCTCCGCTCGGTTGCGCATCAGCATGGTGGTGCCGGATATCAGGGACACCAGCTCGAAATCCAGAATCTCGATATCGGCCTTCCCGGCCTCCAGCTTTGAGAAATCCAGGATATCGTTCAGGATACGCAGCAACGACTGGCCTGATTGCAGGACGGTCGTGGCCAGCTTGGCCTGTTCCTCATTAAGTCCCGATCGCAGCAGCAGGCGGGTAAGCCCCAGCACCCCATTCATGGGGGTGCGGATTTCATGGCTCATCATGGCCAGGAATTCGGACTTGGCGCGGGTGGCGGCCTCTGCCTTCTCCTGCGCCTCGCGCACGACCTCCATAGCGCCTTTGAACACGCCTAGGGCGCCGGCGACACTGCCGATCTCGTCCCGGCGGCTGGTATGGGGCACCCTGACATCCATGTCGCCACCTGCCAGTTGGATCGTCGCCCGGGTCAGGCGGTTCAGCGGCGTCACGATGTTACGGATCAAGGCGATGGTGATACCCACCACCAGCGTGAACAGGGCCGCGATCAGGAATGTCGTGCGGTCAGCCGCATTCTTGATCGTCTCCTCCGCCGCCAGTCGGAAGCGGTAGCCATCCTCCGCCGCCATCTGGGTGACGATTTCCAGGTTGCTGATCATCCCAGCGCCCAGTTGTTCCATACCCTGCATGGCGTCGCGATGGTCGGGGGACGTGGCCGCCATGTCCGTCAGTTTCCGGACAGCCTCCATCCATGCCTGATTCTGTTCCCGGATGCGGGCAACATATTTACCAATTTCGGGGTTCAGGCCGCGTTCCTCGGCCACCGCAAGACTGGCCAGGAAATCCTCGTCACTGATCTCCAGATCTTCGCGGAAGGTTTCAGGCAGACCCGAAGGTGATTTCAGGGCGCGGTCCACCATCAGGTCCAGCGTGACGAAATTGGTCTGCGCCAACCTTGCATAGTTGATAGCCTGTAGGGGTTGATCGTACATGCGGATGACAAGATCACCCGTGGATCGCACCACGAACACCGCCACAATGCCAATTGTTACGGCGGCCAGCACCGCCACCGCAAACGCCGCCGCCAGCTTGAAGCGGATTGTCCTGAACATGCGCGACGGCCCCGTGCCGAATTTAACTATCTTTCTATATGCGCGCTGGGGCCGGACACGGCAAGCTGGCACCGACTGCCCGCAAGGTTACAAATGCGACAGAGCACCCACGCTCCCCGCCCGCCTTGACAGGGACGTCCACCCCTGGTGCCATGCCGCTGTTTCAATTGCACCAAGGGACCAGCCCCGGAATGACCAGCATCCCCGACCTGTTCCGCGAGATCGAGATATTTCGGCAGCAGCATCCGGCCGTCACGGCTGTGGATGTGCTGTTGCCCGATCTGTGCGGGGTGTTCCGGGGCAAACGCGTGCCCATCGACGAATTGTCGAAGGTCTGGAAGGAGGGCGTGGCCTTTCCCGGCTGCACCTTCGCCGTCGATATCACGGGCGATACCGTGGAAGAGACGGGCATGTCGGTGGATAAGGGCGTGCCGGACCGCATCTGCCGGCCCGTCGCCGGTACCCTGACGCCGGTGCCGTGGGCTGCGAAGCCCCTGGGCCAGATCATGCTGTCGATGCGCGATGGCGACGGGTCCCCCTTCCCCTACGCGCCGCGTGCCCTGGTTGAGAATCTGGTGGCGGAGCTGTCGCGCCGCAGTCTGACGCCCATGGTCGCCATTG